>CALRXG020000165.1:0-12983 GCA_943372075.1 Bordetella parapertussis
CCTTGATGTCGCCGAAGCTGCGCAGCGCGGTGTAGTAGCTGTCGAGCACGCTGGGCGGCCCGACATTGATGATGTCGGAGCGGCCGGTGATGGCCGACCAGTGGTAGTCGCCCTCGATGCCGAACACGGCGGGCCCGGCCTGGACATTGTAGCCGATCACGCCGCCGACGAAGCCGCCGCCGGTGTTGTAGCTCTGGGTGCCGAAGAACGCCGCGTCGTTCGGCGCGCCGAGATAGGTCTCGTTGCTGGTGCCCCAGCCGCCGCCGCCCTGGGCGCCGAGATAGAAGCCGTTCCAGCTGACGGCCGGCGCGACGAGGACTGGCGCCGGAGCAGGGGGGCGCGCGGCGAGGTCAGCCGCTGACACGGACGCAACGCTGAGCACGGCGAGGCCGGCTGCACAAAGGAGCTGTCTCATGGATCCATCCCGCTTCGATTCGATCACTGCGAGACAGGTTACCAGCACAGGTTGCAATCCGGCGTAGCGCCTGTGCAACACCAGCAACATTTTGATTTTACTGTATATTTTACGATTTATTAAGATTTAACCATGGTCGATTCGCGGCCGAATGCCCGGCGTTCCGACAAAGGTCCAGCCGGAAAACAAAAAGGCCGGCGCAACGCCGGCCTTGATCGTTTGACGAGATCTGCTCCGCGATCAGTACCGCGCAACCACCGGGCCGCCCCACTTGTAGTTGACGCGGACGGTGACGAGGTCGACGTCCTGGCGCTCGCGGATGGTGCTGTTGAGCGCACCGGTCGGGGTGACGAGGTTGTAGGTGTTGTCCTGCATGAACAGGTGGTCGTATTCGAGACCAGCGGTCCAGTTCGGGGCGAAGCCGAATTCGACACCGGCGCCGACGGTGCCGCCCCAGCGGGTGTCGCTGGCTCGGCCGGCGAGCACGCCGGTCGGCGTGAAGTAGGTGCTGTAGCGGTTGTCGGTCAGCGCCGCGCCGCCCTTGACGTAGAGCAGCGTGTTGTTGACGGCGTAGCCGATCTGGCCGGTGAACAGGCCGAAGGCGTCGATCTTGCTCTGGTTGGTGAACAGGCCCGGGAAGATCACGCTGGCGTTGCTGCCCTTCAGGTCAGCCCAGTCGCCCTGCGCCTCGAGGCCGAACACCCAGGTGCCGGCCTGCCAGCGATAGCCGATCTGGCCACCGGCGACGCCGCCCGTCGCGTCATGACAACCATCGCTGCCGATGGAAATTCCGCCCGGCGTCTGGTTCCAGCAATTGTGGCTCGAGCCCCAGCCGCCGTTGGCGCCGATGTAGAAGCCGCTCCAGTCGTACACGGCGGCGATCATCGGAGGCGCCTTGGTGTAGGGCCGGGCAGCCAAATCGGCCGCCGCAGCGGGCGCTGCGAACGCGATCAACGCGACCGTACCGAGCAAAAACTTCTTCATAATCAATCCCCCAGCTCCCCGATCGGCTTCCTAAATTGTCCCGAAGCACGATCCCAGACGCGAGCGCCCGCGCCGTGGCTGGAACTTATACGCCGATTCAACCGCGAACGCCGTCTCCCAAAAGCAACACTCGCGGACGAAGTGGCGGTTCGGCAAGTCGCTGATTTATTTGCAATTTTTCTAAATCGCAAAAGCCGGCCGATGGCGCGGATCGAACCCGGCTGCCGTACCGCCAGAGCGCTCCATTGCTACGGTTGGTTGTGGCGAACAAAACTGGAACAATCTCGGCCGCGATGCTATATCCCGATAACCGTGGATAACCGCGCGACGGCAAAGGCACCGAGCCGGCACCGGCGTATAGGGTTTTCCACGACGCCTGCAGGTAAGTGGCGAAGGTTGAGAGTGGCGGCCGATGTCCGGCCGCCCGGTTTTGGTGGAGATGAAGCGATGGCAGGAAGCGTGAACAAGGTGATCCTGGTCGGAAACCTCGGCAAGGATCCGGAAATCCGGCGGACGCAGGACGGCCGTCCGATCGCCAACCTTTCCATCGCCACCTCGGAAACCTGGCGCGACAAGGGCACCGGCGAGCGGAAGGAAAAGACCGAGTGGCATCGCGTCGTGATCTTCAACGAGGGTCTCTGCAAGGTCGCGGAGCAGTATCTGAAGAAGGGCGCCAAGGTTTACATCGAAGGCCAGCTGCAGACCCGCAAATGGACCGACCAGAGCGGCGTCGAGAAATACTCGACCGAGGTCGTGCTGCAGGGCTTCAACTCCAACCTGACCATGCTCGACGGCCGCAGCGGCGGAGGCGGCAGCTTCTCCGATGATGGCGGCAGCGATTTCGGCTCGTCCGGTCCGGTCAGCTCGACTCCGCGCCGCGCGGTCGCCGCCGGTGGCGGCAGCCGCAACAGCGACATGGACGACGATATCCCGTTCTGACCAGCGCTTTCCGCGTTCGATCAGCCGTTCCGGAAAGCTCACTTTCCGGAGCGGAATAATGATGCCGGAGGGTAGAGGGTTGATGTGGACAATGAGGATAACCTCGTAGTGCATTGAAATTACGTATTCTCGAAGGCTTGACCGAGCGGGTTCCCCAAATTTTTGACAGTGCTCGATGTAAATGATATTTACATTTGGCGCGGCAAAATGATGTTCGGCCGCCAATTCGAGGGCCGCCATCATGAGCCTTGCGCCGTTGCTCGACGCCGCGCCTGCGATCCCACTCCATGCCTTTGCCGCGATGGCCGCCTTCGTGCTCGGCGCCATCCAACTGGCCGCGCCCAAGGGCACGTTGCCGCACCGGACGCTGGGTTGGATCTGGGTGATCCTGATGGTCATCGTCGCCGGGAGCTCGTTCTGGATCCATCAGCTCCGGCTGATCGGTCCGTGGAGCCCGATCCATCTGCTGTCGATCTTCTCGCTGGTGATGCTGGTGCTCGGCGTGACGGCGGCGCGGCGCCACAATGTCCGCAGCCACAAGTTCACGATGATCGGCATCTTCTTCGGCGCGCTGGTGATTGCCGGCCTGTTCACCTTCGTGCCCGGGCGGATCATGCACGCCGTCGTGTTCGGGCAGTGATCGAATGGCCAGGCGAATGGCACGCAGCGAACAGCCGAAACCCGCGTTCCATCCGCAATTCGCCACCCGCTATTCGCTTCTTGGGCCAAGCGGCGATCAAAGTCAACAACAGGCCCGTAAGTGCATGAAAAAACGAAGGGAAAAACGGCTTGCCGTAGCCGGCCAAGGGTGGTTATCAGGCCTCCGATGGGCTATATGATTCCCCAGTCCAACTGACCGGATTTCCCTTTTGTCCGAACCCGAAGACGACAAGCCCGGCGAGCCGCGGCTGCCCTCAGATATTCGTCCCGTTTCCATTCTCGACGAGATGAAGAAGTCCTACCTCGATTACGCGATGAGCGTGATCGTGTCGCGTGCGCTGCCAGATGCGCGCGACGGGCTGAAGCCGGTGCACCGGCGCATTCTCTACTCGATGCATGAGCAGGGGCACACGCCGGACAAGAAGTACGTCAAGTCCGCGCGCGTCGTCGGTGACGTGATCGGTAAGTACCATCCGCATGGCGACCAGTCGATCTACGACGCGATGGTCCGCATGGCGCAGGATTTCTCGCTGCGCGTGCCGCTGATCGACGGCCAGGGCAATTTCGGCTCGATCGACGGCGATCCGCCGGCGGCCTACCGATATACCGAAGCACGGCTGACCAAGGCGGCGCTCGCCGTCCTCGCCGACATCGACATGGATACTGTCGATTTCCAGCCGAACTACGACAATTCCGAGAAGGAGCCGGCGGTCCTGCCGGCCCGGTTCCCGAACCTGCTGGTCAATGGCGCCGGCGGCATCGCCGTCGGCATGGCGACCAACCTCCCGCCGCACAATCTCGGCGAGGTCGTCGACGCCTGCGTGGCGCTGATCGACAATCCGGGGCTGACGATCGACGAGTTGATCGACATCATTCCGGGTCCCGATTTCCCGACCGGCGGCATCATCCTCGGGCGCCAGGGCATCCGCTCCGCCTATCACCTCGGCCGCGGCTCGATCGTGATGCGCGGCAAGGTGACCATCGATACCATCCGCAAGGATCGCGAAGCGATCATCATCACCGAGATCCCGTATCAGGTGAACAAGGCCTCGATGGTCGAGCGCATCGGCGACCTGGCGCGCGAGAAGAAGATCGAGGGCATCGGCGAGTTGCGCGACGAGTCCGACCGCGAGGGCTACCGCGTCGTCATCGAATTGAAGCGCGACGCCGTGCCGGACGTGGTGCTGAACCAGCTCTACAAGTTCACGCCGCTGCAGACGAACTTCCCCGCCAACATGCTGGCGCTGGATTCCGGTCGTCCGCAGACCATGACCCTGAAGGACCTGCTCACCATCTTCGTCGCGTTCCGCGAACAGGTGGTGACGCGGCGGACCAAGTTCCTGCTCGGCAAGGCGCGTGACCGCGCCCACATCCTGGTCGGCCTTGCGATCGCGGTTGCCAATATCGACGAGATGATCCGCGTGATCCGGACCTCGCCCGATCCGACCACCGCACGTGACGCGCTGATGTCGCGCGACTGGCCGGCGCGCGACGTCGAGGCGATGATCACCCTGATCGACGATCCGCGGCATCGCATCAACGACGACGGCACGCTTCGGCTGTCGATGGAGCAGGCCAGGGCCATTCTCGATCTGCGGCTGCAACGCCTGACTGCGCTCGGGCGGGACGAGATTTCCGACGAGCTCGACAAGCTCGCGGCCGAGATCGCCGACTATCTCGACATCCTGCGCTCGCGTGCGCGGGTGCAGGAGATCGTCAAGACCGAACTGGCCGAGGTGAAGCAGCAGTTCGCCACCCCGCGCAAGACGCAGATCATCGAGCAGGAAGGCGAGGTCGAGGACGAGGACCTGATCCAGCGCGAGGACATGGTCGTCACCGTGTCGCATGCGGGCTACGTCAAGCGCGTGCCGCTCTCGACCTACCGGGCGCAGCGCCGCGGCGGCAAGGGCCGCGCCGGCATGCAGACCCGCGACGAGGATTTCGTCTCGCGCCTGTTCGTGGCCTCCACCCATACGCCGGTGCTGTTCTTCTCGTCGCGCGGCCAGGTCTACAAGGAGAAGGTCTGGCGGCTGCCGATGGCGGCGCCCAACGCGCGCGGCAAGGCGCTGATCAATATCCTGCCGCTGGAGCAGGGCGAGCGCATCACCACGATCATGCCGCTTCCGGAGGATGAATCCTCCTGGGCCAATCTCGACGTGATGTTCGCGACCACGAGCGGCACCGTTCGCCGCAACAAGCTGTCCGACTTCGTCGATGTCCGCCGCTCCGGCATCATCGCGATGAAGCTCGGGGAGGGTGAGGCGATCGTCGACGTGCAGATCTGCACCGAGCGCGACGACGTGCTGCTGACGGCCGCCGGCGGGCAGTGCATCCGCTTCCCGGTCCCCGATGTGCGGGTGTTCACCGGCCGTACCTCGATGGGCGTGCGCGGGATCGCGCTGGCCGAAGCCGACCGGCTGATCTCGCTGGCGATCCTGCGCCATGTCGAGACCACCTCCGACGAGCGCTCGGCCTACTTGAAGATGCGCCGCGCGGTGGCCGGCGAGGCCACGACCGAGGAGCCGGTCGAGGCCGAGGGCGAGGAGACGGTGAACGATTCGATCCAGCTCTCGCAGGAGCGCTACGCCGAGCTGTCGGCGGCCGAGCAGGTGGTGCTGACCGTCTCGGTCAATGGCTTCGGCAAGCGGACCTCGTCCTACGAGTACCGCACCACCGGCCGCGGCGGCAAAGGCATCGTCGCGATGAGCGTCAACAACCGCAACGGCAATCTGGTGGCCTCGTTCCCGGTCGAGGACGCCGACCAGATCATGCTGGTCACCGACAAGGGCCAGCTGATCCGCTGCCCGGTGGCCGACATCCGCGTCGCCGGCCGTTCGACCCAGGGCGTGATCGTGTTCGACACCGCCGAGGACGAGCACGTGGTCTCGGTCGAGCACATTCCAGAAGAGGAAAACGGCGAGAACGGCAACGGCGGCTAGCCGACGCGCGGATTGGTGAGGCCGCGGTCGGGAAAGCTTCGGGGGAGGCCGAAGGGCTCCGCCCCGGAGCAATCAGGTCTGGTTACATTGCGTCTCGCTTTGCCCGTAGCCGCAGGCTGTGAACAACCGTCGTCCGGGACGCACCGTTCGTCACGCTTGCGCTCCGTCGCTGGTTGGGAACGTGAGCTCCGCGTCCGCCATGACGTAGCGGACGTACCGGTAGTCACGGATGAACGTAATTTCGTCGCCGCGCCATTCGAGCCACATGAAGTAGCTCGGCCTGGTTTCCATACCGTCCTCGAACACCGCGACGACCTCCCGGCCCTCCAGCCAGGCGGGCGCCAGCCACACCCGGTCCATTTTTCCGTAGATGCTGAAGAACATTCCAACGTCCGTCCGTCCTGTCCGGACGGCGTGAGCCGATTGATTGAGCCTCACGTCATCCGCCAGCATCGCGCGCAACCCGTCCCAGTCTTTCTGGTTGAACAGGGTGACATACCGCATGACCGCCGCGGAGGGCGATCTTGCGTCCGGCGGCCGGGATGCGGCCGCGTTGATCTCGCGAAGGCGCGCACGCCCGCGCGCAAGATGCGCCTTCACGGCATCGACGCTGAGGCCGAGCAGCGAGGCGATGTCGGCGAGTGGCTCATCGAGGACATCTTTCAGGATGATCACGCTGCGTTGCAGAACAGGGAGCTCCGTAAAGCGCGATACCGCTGTCCGCAGCGCTTCCTGATGCATCAACTGCTCCACGGGATCAGGGCTTGCTCGGTCGACGACGTCGTACGCCGCCTCGAGCGGCTCGGCCGCGCGGATCGCCTTGCTGCGCAGGACATCCAGTGCACGGTTATGAGCGATGCGAAACAGCCACGCGCGAAGTTGGGGAAATTCGGTCATTGCTTCCAGGGCAACGAAGGCCTTGGCAAAGGTGTCCTGCACGACGTCCTCGCCCTCGATCACCGAGCCCACCAGACGCGAACAATAGCGGTGAAGCTCGGGCCGCAATTCCTCAGCGAGTGCGAGAAGCGCGGCCCACCGATTGGCGCCTGAAAGGTCTTCACCGCTGGTCAAGCTGCCGTTCCCTCCATGATGGTCACGCCGGCGTCGCCGTTGAGGCCGAACACGATGCCGTCGGCATATTGCGGATCCTTCAGGATTGAAATCACGAGATCACCGAATTTCCGGGGAGGCATGGGGGCGCCGAAGCGCGCGACAAACTGCTCGGGTGTAATCCCCATCGAACCCGCATAGGCACCGGCAGCGGAATCTCCGATCCCGGTCCCCAGGATCATCTGGCGCGGCACGATGGCTCGAAAACGGATACCGAGATTCAATTCCTGCGAAACACCGTTGGCATACTTGGCCATGAACCATAGCATTCGCTTGGAGCCGCCGTAACCGCCCGACATCTGCGATCCCGTGACAGCGGCGCCGCTCGATCCCACGAGCACCGTGCTGCCCGGCTTCATCGGGAGATTGAGCGCGGCCTGAAGCCAGAACAGGCCTGCTTTGACATCGGTTTCCCAAGCGGCGGAAAAGTCCTCCCAGCTCAACTGGTCCAGTCGGCCCATCGGTGGCGTGGTGCCCGCGTTGAGCGCCAGAATATCCGGCTTGATGTCGGACAGGATGCGATTGGCGGCGGCGCGATCGGTCACATCCGCCGAGATCGTCGCGACGCCAAGCCGGTCGCGGACGGCCTTGAGCGAGTCCGTTCCACGTGCAACGACCGTAACGTTCGCTCCCTCGGCAACAAGCGCTTCAACCAGGCCCAGGCCGAGACCGCGGCTCCCACCGGTGACAACGGCGACTTTCTTCTCGAGGCTCATCTGTTGGCTCCATGTCTGTGTGAAGCCAAGACGATCGAGGTGTGCGAAAAGAGTCAGATTCCAACCTCGGTCCGAAGCCGGCATCATCCGGTACGTTTTCCCGGGTCCTTTAGCCCCTCCCGGGCGTCATGGCCTCAATGGGCCGGGATGAGCCTAGGTCACGCTGTCCAGCTCAGTGGTGAGCTTGGGGAGCGCGTCCGTCCTTCCGATCTGCGCATACCAGCACCAAAGCTCCAGCGTGCAGGCGACCCGGTAGAGCGCGATCGTGGCCTCCCAATCCGGCCGGTCGCGTGTGCCGTGGCCGGCGAGCAGGCCGTCGCGCTTTGGTGCGTCCTCCGGCGTGAAGTAGTAGAGCGCCTTGGCCATATCCATTAGCGGATCGCCGGCCGTGCAATTCTCGAAATCGACGATGCCGGCAAGCTGTGGGCTTCCTTCGGCGTTCACCAGTACATTTCCGGCATGGAGATCGTAGTGGCACAGGCGCGGCGTGGGGGCTGCGTCGAGCAAATGGCTGCGTGCGGCAATGCTGGCCCGCAGCCGCGCAGCCAGCGCCTCGTCCCCGCCTCGCGCGCAAAACTCCGTCAGCTTGCGCTCGAACTGGGCCGACATGTAGGCGCGGTTGCTCGGATGCGGCGTCCAGACGCCGTTCGGGCCGATATAGCCGAAGCTGTCGAGAGTGACGTCATTGATCCTGCGCAGCGCCGCGCCCATCTCGGCATAGATCGCAAACAGCTCCTGATCCGTCAGCGCCGGCTCACGCCGACCGAGCACGACGCCGTCGAGCTTGCTCATCAGCACGAAGCTCAGATCGATCACTGAACGCGTATCGTCGGCGAGGAGAATGCGGGGGATAGGAAGAGCGACATCGCGCAATAGCCCGAGGACGTGGACCTCCTTCGCCATCTTCCATTGCAGCTGCGTCGGGTAGACCTTGAGGATGCAGTCGGGCGCGTCCGCCAGCACGATGTCGAAGATCGTGCTGATCTCGCCGCCGCGCAGCTCGATGACATCCTGCACGGTTGCGTGCGGAGCGATACCGCTGACGATGGCTTGCGCCTGGTCGATCGAGATCGCCAGCCTGGGTTTGAGCTGAAGCGGTGGATCGTCCGCCATTCCTCAAGACCACGTAGCCCGGATGCGGCGAAGCGCAATCCGAGACAAATCGATAGAGCACTGCCGTCCCGGATCACGCTCCACTGCGTCCGGGCTGCGGGACTAAATCTCGATTTCCGTGCCGAACTCCACGACCTGGCCGGTCGGCACGCCGAAGAACGCCGCCGACCGCTCTGCGTTGCGTTGCAGGAAGGCGAACAGCGATTCCCGCCACACCCACATGCCCGGAACGTCCTCGCGCGGGATGATGGTTTCGCGGCCAATGTAATAAGTCACGTCTGAGAGGTCGATGCCGGGCAGCTTGCTCTGCCGGCAGGCGAGCTTCAGTCCCTCATAGATCGTCGGATATTGCATGAAGCCGTAATGCAGGATGATCCGCGTGATGCCGGGGCTGATCTCGATGACGTCGGCGCGCTCTTCGTCCGCAATCCGCGGTCGCTCTTCGATCTGCACGGTGACCAGCAGCACGCGCTGGTGCAGCACGTGATTGTGCTTGACGAATTGCGTCAGCGCCAGCGGCACTCCATTGGGGGCCGATGCCAGGAACACGGCGGTGCCGGGCAGGCGGGCGCTGCACTTGTTGACCGCGGTCTCGATCAGGTCCTCTTCCGGCTGGCGCTGCTTGCCGCGCGCCTTTTCGACCAGCTTCACGCCGCTGCGCCAGGTCAGCATCAGGAACGCGACGGCGGCGGCAAGCAGCAGCGGAAACCAGCCGCCCTCGAACAGCTTCTCGGTGTTGGCCGCGAAGAAGATCGCATCGATGATGAAGAAGAAGCCGTTCACCGCGATCACCAGGATCGGCGAGTAGCCCCACTGGATCGCCACCAGCGCCGCAAGCAGCGTGGTGATCGCCATCAGCAGCGACACGGCGATGCCGTAGGCGCCGGCGAGGGCGTCCGAGGTGCCGAAGGCGAGCACCGCGCCGAGCGTCGCCGCCGCGAGCAGCCAGTTCACCAGCGGCACATAGATCTGGCCGATCGCATCGCTCGTGGTGTGGCGGATATGCATGCGCGGCAGGAAGCCGAGCTGGATCGATTGCTGGGTCAGCGAGAACACGCCGGAGATGATGGCCTGCGAGGCGATCACGGTCGCGACGGTCGCAAGCAGCACCAGCGGATAATGCGCCCAGTCGGGGGCGAGCTGGAAGAACGGGTTGTCGATCGAGCTCGGATCGTTGATCAGCTCGCCGGCCTGGCCGAAATAATTCAGCACCAGCGCCGGCAGGCAGATCGCGAACCAGGCCAGCCGGATCGGAAAGCGGCCGAAATGCCCCATGTCGGCATACATCGCCTCACCGCCGGTGACCGCGAGGAAGGCGGCGCCGAGGATCGCGAAGCTGACGTGAAAATCCTGATGCACCAGGAAGTCGAACGCATAGTACGGGCTGAGCGCGACCAGCACGGCGGGCGCCTTGACGATGCCGTGAATGCCGAGCGCTGCGAGCACGGCGAACCAGAACAGCATCACCGGGCCGAAGATCTTGCCGATGAAGCCGGTGCCCTGCTTCTGCATGATGAACAGGCCGATCAGGATGACGACGGTGAGCGGCACCACCGCCGGCGCCAGCGAGGGCGCATCAACCTTGAGGCCCTCGATCGCCGACAGCACCGAGATCGCCGGCGTGATCGCGCCGTCGCCATAGAGCAGGGCGGCCCCGACCAGTCCGACCACCAGCAGGTGGGAGCGCCAGGTGCCCGGCGCCGCATTGCGCGCCGACAGCAGGGCCAGCAGGGCGACGATGCCGCCTTCGCCGCGGTTGTCCGCGCGCAGGATCAGCATGGCATATTTGACCGAGATGATGAGGATCAGCGCCCACAGGATCAGCGAGACCGTGCCGAGCACGGCGCTATGGGTGAGCGGGCCGCCATGGGCTGCGGCCTTGGCCGCTTCCTTCAGGGCGTAAAGCGGGCTGGTGCCGATGTCGCCATAGACGACACCGAGGGCACCGAGGGTGATCGCAAACGGCAGCGGGCTGCTTGGAGGGTGGCCAGAAGAAACGATGGCGGGCGTACTGGTCACGGCAATCCCCCGATGGCTCGCACCCGCCGGGTGATCCGGACGGGTGCCTTAGACGATAGTCTGCGACGGGACGTCGCAAATTACCATTGGGATTTGTGTGACGGATCTGACCTTACGCGAGGCTGAACAGGGATGGCGCGGGTGGGCCCGCGCCCGTAACGTTCGACATGAAACTACGGCGTGCGGTCCGCGGTGACGAGGCGGGCTTCCTTGACCACCGTCTTGTTGCCTGCGCTGCGCAGGCAGGAGGCCTCGAAATTCGGCCAGGCCTGTTGCGAGCAGTCCTTGCCGACGGCATGGATGTCGAGGCGATCGGCCTTGGCGAGCGGCTGTGGTGTGGAGGCTTCGACCTGAGGCGCGAAGCCCGGAAGAACGGTGAGCGCCGCGGCAATGAACGCGGCAACAGCAATAGCGGAAAGTGCCTTGATCATGACGGTCCCCATATGATCGGGCCCCCCGGGCCCGTCGTTTCGTTGTCCAAGATCTACCGGCCGCAAGTTTCCTGGTGTCTTCGCCACCCCGGAAAATGGTTTCGTCGCCGGCCGGTTTTGTTTCATCGGCCAGTGGCCGACGAAACATTCACCCCGTAGACGCTGCCACCCCGGGGCTGGTTCGCTGGATCAGTGGAAATTTATTTCAGAGCAGCCATGGAACCCGGGCGGCTTGCCGGGGCGGGCCGGGCGGGTTAGGAGGGACCATGTCCCGTATCGCGCTCTATCCCGGCTCCTTCGATCCCGTCACCAACGGCCATCTCGACGTGGTCCGGCAGGCCGTCGGCCTGTGCGACCGCCTGATCGTCGCCATCGGCGTCCACCCTGGCAAGAAGCCGCTGTTTTCCACCGAGGAACGGCTGGCCATGGTCCATGAGGTGTTCGGCCCGATCGCCCAGAAGGCGGGCTGCGCCTTTGAGAGTGCGACCTATGACAACCTCACGGTCGCGGCTGCGCGCGCGGCCAAGGCCACCATCATGATTCGCGGCCTGCGCGACGGCACCGATCTCGATTACGAGATGCAGCTGGCCGGCATGAACGAGGCGATGGCGCCCGAGGTGCATACCGTATTCGTTCCGGCGTCGGTCGGCGTCCGCCCGATCACCGCCACACTGGTGCGCCAAATCGCACAGATGGGCGGCGACTTCTCTGCATTCGTGCCGTCATCAGTCGCCGCTAGCCTGAAGGCCAAGTTCGCCGGCTGATCCCGGCGGCCCGCCACATCCAGAACGTCCAGAGATCCGGAGTTTCCATGATCCGCATTCTTGCATTCGTTGCCGCGCTGCTCTGTGTCGTGCCCGCGGTCGCGCAGCCGCTGCCCGCCAATCTCGACAAGGCCAATGCGATCGTGATCGACACCACCAAGGGCCGCATCGTCATCAAGCTGCGCACCGATATCGCGCCGAAGCACGCCGAGCGCATCAAGCAGCTGGCGCGCGAGGGCTTCTACAACAACGTGCCGTTCCACCGCGTGATGGATGGCTTCATGGCGCAGACCGGCGACGGCCAGAATTTCAACGGCACCGGCGGCTCGAAATATCCGAACCTGAAGCAGGAGTTCTCGCAGGTGCCGTTCAAGCGCGGCATCGTCGGCATGGCCCGGCGCGGTGACTCGGTCGACAGCGCCAATTCGCAATTCTTCATCATGTTCGCCGACGGGCCGAGCCTCAACGGCCAGTACACCGTGATCGGCGAGGTGGTGTCGGGCATGGATGTGGTCGACAAGCTGAAGAAGGCGCCCGCGGGCTCGCCGAGCGGCAGCGTCACCGATCCGGACAAGATGGTGAAGGTCCAGGTCGCATCCGACATCAAGTGATCCATGATGGCGGCGCGCAGCAGACCACTCGCCTGGTTCGCCGCGCCGCTGGTGGTGTGGCTCGCGTTGGGCGGATCGGCTGCAGCCCAGCCGGAGCAACTCGATACGATCAGGGACGTTGTCCTTGCCATTCACCGCTGCTGGCGGCCGCCGCCGGCGGACAAGGCCGGTCCGATCGATATTACCGTGATCGTCAGCTTCAACCGCGAGGGCGCGATCCTCGGTCATCCCAGGATCAGCTATGAATCGCAGGAGGCGACCGACAGCGACCGGATCGCATAT
>CALRXG020000166.1:0-12940 GCA_943372075.1 Bordetella parapertussis
AAGATCAAGACCGCGGAGTAGACGGCCATGAGTCTGAAACCATGAGTCTTGATCTCAGTCCCGAGGCCGTTGCCGTCACCGGCTTTGTCTGTCTGTTCGCGCTGATGCTGCTGCGTGTGCCTGTCGGCATGGCGATGGGCCTCGTCGGCATCACCGGCTTCGGCTATCTCACTGGCTTCGCGCCGGCGCTGAAACTGGTCGGCCAGACCACGATGCGCACGGTGACGGATTATTCGTTCGGCGTGATCCCGATGTTCCTGCTGATGGGCGCCTTCGTGTCCGTCTCCGGCATCAGTCGCGAGCTGTTTCGGGCCGCCAACACCTTCGTCGGCCATTGGAAGGGCGGGCTCGGCATCGCGACCATCGCGGCCTGCGGCGGGTTCGCCGCGATCTCGGGTTCGTCGGTCGCAACCGCTGCGACCTTCTCGGCGGTGGCCTATCCCGAAATGCGCCGCTTCGGCTATCCGCAGTCGTTCTCGACCGGCGTGATCGCGGTCGGCGGCACGCTCGGAGCGATGCTGCCGCCGTCCACGGTGCTCGCGGTCTACGGCATCATCACCCAGCAGGACATCGGCAAGCTGTTCATCGCCGGCGTGATCCCCGGACTGCTCGCGATCCTGATGCACATGATCACGATCGGCATCATCGGCGTCACCCGGCCCGGCTTCCTGCCGGCGGGAAAGAAGGCGTCGTGGCATGAGCGTCTTGTCGCGATGCGCGACGTCTGGTCGCCGTTGCTGCTGTTCCTGTTCGTGATCGGTGGCCTCTATGGCGGCTTCTTCGTTCCGACCGAAGCCGGCGCGGTTGGTGCGGTCGGCGCGTTCATCATCGGAATCCTCAGGGGCAAGCTGACCAGGGACGGCATCCTGCAATCGCTGTTGCAGGCGACGCGCACCGCGGCGGCGGTCTTCACCGTGCTGATCGGCGCGCTCTGCTTCGGCTACTTCCTCACCATCACCCAGACGCCGCAGAACGTCACCGAATTCCTCACCGGGCTCGGCATCGGTCCCTATGGCGTGCTGGCGCTGATCCTGATGATGTATCTGGTACTCGGCTGCCTGATGGACGCGATGGCGATGGTGATCCTCACCGTGCCGATCGTGTTCCCGGTGGTGACCGCGCTCGGCTTCGATCCGATCTGGTTCGGCATCATCATCGTCATGACGGTCGAGCTCGGCCTGATCCATCCGCCGGTCGGCATGAACGTGTTCGTGATCAAGAGCGTGATCAAGGATGTCAACATGTCGACGATCTTCGTCGGCGTGCTGCCCTTCGTGATCACCGACCTGATCCGGCTGGTGATCCTGATCCTGTTCCCGCTGCTCGCGACCTGGTTGCCGCAGCGCATGATAGGTTAGGCATGATCTCGGAAAAGTGGGGTCCGGTTTTCCGAAAAGGATCATGCCTCAATAAATAGGTTCCCTATGAATCCTGCACTCCAGACCAGATACGTCTTCACCATTACCGCCCGGATCGCCGAGGTGACATCTGCCGGCGATATCGGCACCGGCGTCCGTCGCATCATTCCGATCATCGGCGGCGAGGTGAAAGGCGAGGGGATCAACGGAAAGGTGCTTCCGTTCGGCGCCGACTTCCAGATCATCCGGCCCAACGAACTGATCGACCTGGAAGCAAAATATGCCTTCGAGACCGACGACGGCGCCGTCGTCTATGTCGAGAACAAGGGCATCCGCTTCGGGCCGGTCGAGCTGCTCGAGAAGCTCAAGCGTGGCGAGCCAGTCGACCCCAAGCTGATCTATTTTCGCACCGTGCCGAAATTCGAGACCGGCGCCGAGAAGTACCGCTGGCTGATGGAGCACATCTTCATCGGCTCCGCCGCCCGCCACGCCGACCGCGTCGTGATCGACGTGCATCAGGTGTTGTGAGGTTTCAGCCAGGGCGCATCGCGCCCAAACTGTCATCGCCCGGCTTGAACACTTGACCAGGCGATCTGGTACGCCGCGGCCTCTCCGCTCAAGCACTGGCGTCTCTGGAATACTGGATCACCCGCTTTCGCGGGTGATGACCTCGTGCATGAAACGGGGCTTTGCGAGCGTGGGCGAACGTTCTGCCAGCTCTCAAAACGTCCCATATTGACTCCTGCGATGATAGTTATAAAATATAACTATTCTGAACGGGAAACAATAACGCCATGGGAAACGCTGCCGATGCGGGTGACGCCTCGCTACTCAGGATCGAGACGCAGGGGGCGGTGCTGACGGTCGGGCTCAACCGGCCCGCCAAGCGCAATGCGCTGAATGACGGCATCATCCTGGCGCTGCGGGATTGTTTTTCGGCGATCCCTGAGGACGTCGGCGCGGTCGTCATCCACGGTGTCGGCGATCATTTCTCGTCCGGCCTCGATCTTTCCGAACTCACCGAACGCGATGCCACCGAGGGCCTGGTGCATTCCCAGATGTGGCACCGGGTGTTCGATCGTATCCAGTATTGCCGCGTGCCCGTGATCGCCGCGCTGAAGGGCGCTGTGATCGGCGGCGGGCTGGAGCTAGCCTGCGCAGCCCATATCCGGGTCGCCGAGCCGTCGGCTTATTTCGCGCTGCCTGAGGGCCAGCGCGGCATCTTCGTCGGCGGCGGCGGATCGGTGCGGCTGCCACGCCTGATTGGCGTGCCGCGGATGGCCGACATGATGCTGACCGGCCGGGTCTATTCGGCGACCGAGGGCGCCGCCTACGGCTTCTCGCAATATCTCACCGAGGCCGATGGCGCGTTGCCGAAAGCGCTGGAGCTTGCCGAGCGCGTTGCCGCCAACGCACCGCTGACCAACTTCGCCGTGCTGCAGGCGCTGCCGATGATCGCGGAAGCCAACCCGCAGACCGGCCTGCTGATGGAATCGCTGATGGCCACGGTGGCGCAGAGCGACAAGGAAGCCAAGAAGCGGATCCGCGCCTTCCTCGATCGCAAGACCGCCAAGGTGAAGCCGACATGAGCGCCAGTTCGCCCGCGTCTAATGCGAGCGCGCATCCGCTGCGCCCGATCTCGTTCGGCAATCCCGCCGTCACCGTCGAGCGCCACGACGACGGCACGATCTATCTTCGTCCCAAGCTCAAGCTCGCCGATTTTCCGGTTCGCCTGACCGACCGCCTGCACCACTGGGCGGCGGCTGAGCCGAACCGCGTGTTCATGGCAGAGCGCGCGGCCGGCGGGGGCTGGCGGCAGATCACCTACGCACAATTGTATGACGCCACGCGGCGGATCGCTTCCGCGTTGCTCGCGCGCGGGCTGTCCGCCGAGCGGCCGATCGTGATCCTGTCGGGCAATTCGATCGATCATGCGCTGATCGCACTCGGCGCGCTCTATGCCGGGATTCCGTTCTGTCCGGTGTCGCCGGCCTATTCGCTGGTGTCGCGCGACTACGGCAAGCTCGGCTACGTCATCAAGCTGCTGACACCCGGCCTGGTCTTCGTCGACGATGCCGATAAGTTCGCCGACGCGTTGCGCGTCAATGTCGGGCCTGACGTCGAGATCGCGGCAAGCCGCGGGGCGGTGCCCGGCCGCGACGTGACGGGGCTCGCCGATCTGACGGCGACGCCGGAGGATCCGCGTCTCGACGCGATCCATGCGGCCGTCGGTCCGGACACGATCGCAAAGTTCCTGCTGACGTCGGGCTCGACCGGCAATCCCAAGGCCGTCATCAACACCCAGCGCATGATCTGCGCCAACCAGGTGATGCTGCGCGAGACGCTGGCGTTCCTCAAGGACGAACCGCCTGTGATCGTCGACTGGCTGCCGTGGAATCACACCTTCGGCGGCAACCACAATGTCGGGCTGACGCTCTACAATGGCGGCTCGATGTATCTCGACGAGGGCAAGCCGATGCCGGGCGGCATCGAGGAGACCGTGCGAAACCTGCGCGAGATCTCGCCGACGGTCTATTTCAACGTGCCCAAGGGCTATGAATCACTGCTGCCCTATCTGCGCGACGATGCCGCCCTGCGCGCAAAGTTCTTCCAGCGGCTGCATGCGATGTTCTTCTCGGGCGCCGCGCTGTCGCCATTCGTCTGGAATAGCCTCGATGCGCTCGCGGTACAGGAGAAGGGCTATCGCGTGCCGATGCTCACCGGGCTTGGCGCCACCGAGACCTCGCCGTTTTTCATGTCGGTGCGCCCTGATACCAGCCGCTCCGGCCATGTAGGCCTGCCGGTGTCGGGCAACGACGCGAAGCTGGTGCCCAACAATGGCAAGCTCGAGGTGCGCGCCAAGGGGCCGAACGTGACGCCGGGCTACTGGCGGCAGCCCGAGCTGACCGCGAAAGCCTTCGACGAGGAGGGGTACTACAAGTTCGGCGACGCGCTGAAGCCCGCCAATCCCGCTGATCTCGATGCCGGGTTCGATTTTGACGGCCGCATCGCCGAGGATTTCAAGCTGGCGAGCGGCACCTGGGTCAGCGTCGGGCCGTTGCGGGCGCGCTTCGTCGGCGCCTGCGCGCCGCTGGTGCGCGACGTCGTGATCGCGGGAATCAACCGCGACGACCTTGCAGCGATCGTGATCCTCGATCTCGACGGCTGCCGTCTGGTCAATCCGGCGCTTGCCGCCAACGACATCGCGGCCGCGGCCAATGATCCGCTGGTGCGCGCGGCGTTTCGCGAACGTTTTGCGCGGGTCGTTGCGGCCGCCACCGGCTCGTCGAACCGGATCGCGCGGGCGATCCTGCTCGACGGCCCGCTGTCGATCGATCGCGGCGAGGTCACCGACAAGGGCTCGATCAACCAGCGCGCGGTGCTGGAGCATCGCACTGACATCATCGACGCGCTCTATGCGCCGGTGCCGCCGGCATCGGTGATCACGTCAGTCTAGTTTCGAACAGGAGAACGCCATGCAGTTGAAGGACCAGGCCGCCATCGTCACCGGCGGTGCATCGGGATTGGGTGCCGCGACCGCGCGCCGGCTGGCCGCGCAAGGCGCCAAGGTCGCGGTCTGCGACCTCAACGCCAAGCTCGCCGAGAGCGTCGCGGCTGAAATCGGCGGCATCGCCGTGGTCTGCGACGTGGCCGATGCGGCGGCCGCCGAAGCCGCGGTAGCGGCGGCGGCGAAGGCGCATGGTCCGGCGCGCGTGCTGGTGAATTGCGCCGGCATCGGGGTGGCAAAGCGCGTGATCGGCCGCGAAGGGCCGATGGCCCTGGCCGACTTCGACAAGGTGATCAAGGTCAATCTGCTCGGCTCCTTCAACATGCTGCGGCTTGCCACCGCCGAGATGTCGAAGCTCGAGCCGCTTGCGACCGGCGAGCGCGGCGTCGTGATCTCGACCGCCTCGGTCGCGGCCTATGACGGACAGATCGGGCAGGCGGCCTATTCGGCGTCCAAGGGCGGCATCGTCGCGATGACCTTGCCGATCGCGCGCGAACTCGCGCAGTTCGGCATCCGCGTGCTGACGATCGCGCCCGGCCTGTTCATGACGCCCTTGCTGGCCGGCCTGCCGCAGGAGGCCCAGGACTCGCTCGCCGCCGCGATCCCGTTCCCGCGCCGGCTCGGCCAGGCCGACGAGTTCGCCTCGCTGGCGCTGCACATGATCGACAACCCCTATCTGAACGGCGAAGTGGTGCGGCTCGATGCCGCGCTCCGGATGGCGCCGCGCTGACGCATGATCCGGAACGGCACGAAACGCCGTTCCGGATCGATCATGCTCAATCGAGGGATAAACCATGTTCGTCCACCGGCGCGACGTCCAGATCCAGTGGGGTGATTGCGACCCCGCCAACATCGTCTATTACCCGCGCTACTTCGCGATGTTCGACGACTCGACCTCGATCATGTTCGAGGCCGCCGGCTGCTCGAAGCAGGATCTCGTCCACAAATACGGCCTGGTCGGCATACCGATGGTCGACACGCGGGCGAAATTCCACATCCCGTCGACCCATGGCGACTGGATTACCATCGAGACCCGGATCGAGAGCATCAAGCGCTCCAGCTTCGAGGTGGTGCACCGCGTGTTCAAGGGCGAGGCACTGGCGATCGAGGCATTCGAGACCAGGGTGCTGGTGGGCCGCCATCCGAACGATCCCAACAAGCTGAAATCGGCGCCATTTCCGCAGGAGATCATCGACCGCTTCATGAACGGCTGAGGTGTTGGTCAAGGGCCGACTTGCGGCCCCTCATGACTCGACTTTTGGAGCATGACCTTCGCGGAAAACCGGTTTCCACTTTTCCGGATCATGCTCTAAAGAAGGGGCTGAATTTGCCCGCAAAACCGGTTTAAACCAAAAAACTAATCCGCAGGGAGGAATGAATGAAGAAGGCCACTCTCGCCGCCGCGGTGCTCGCAGCAGCTTTCGCGCTGCCGGGCATGTCCGCGCAGGCGCAGACCAATGAAATCACCATCGGCATCTCGCTCTCGACCACGGGCCCGGCCGCGGCGCTCGGAATCCCTGAGCGCAATGCGCTCGATTTCGTGCCGAAGGAGATCAGCGGCGTGCCGCTGAAGCTGATCGTGCTCGACGACGGCGGCGATCCGACGGCTGCGACCACCAATGCGCGGCGCTTCGTCACCGAGTCCAAGGCCGACATCATCATGGGCTCCTGCATCACGCCGACGACGATCGCGGTGTCGACGGTCGCCAACGAGGCTGGCATCCCGCATTTCGGTCTGGCGCCGTTCCCGATCAACGACGCGCGCGCCAAATGGTCGGTCGACTTGCCGCAGTCGGCGTCGATCATGGCCAAGGCGCTCTACGAGCACATGAAGGCGCACAATATCAAGACCGTCGGCTATATCGGCTATTCGGATTCTTATGGCGACCTCTGGGTCACCGACTTCAAGGCCCACGCCGTACCGATGGGCCTGACCATGACCGACGACGAGCGCTTTGCGCGTCCGGATACGTCGGTCGCCGGCCAGGTGCTGAAGCTCGTCGCATCCAATCCCGACGCCATCCTGATCGGCGCCTCCGGCACCGCCGCCGCGCTGCCGCAGATCGCGCTGCGCGAGCGCGGCTACAAGGGCCTGATCTACCAGACCCATGGCGCGGCCACGATGGACTTCATCCGCATCGCGGGCGCTGCCGCCGAAGGCGTCATCATGGCGGCGGGACCGGTGATGTCGCCGGAAACCCAGCCGGACAGCGCGCTGACCAAGAAGCCGGGCCTCGCGCTCAACACCGCCTATGAAGCCAAGTATGGCGCCAACAGCCGCAGCCAGTTCGCCGGTCACTCCTATGACGCGTTCCAGGTGCTGAATCGGATCATTCCGGTGGCGCTGAAGACCGCCAAGCCCGGCACGCCGGAATTCCGCGAGGCGATCCGTCAGGCGCTCATCTCCGAGAAGGAGATTGTCGCGAGCCAGGGCGTCTACAACTGGACGGAAAAGGACCGCTACGGCCTCGACGACCGCTCGCGCATCCTGCTGACGGTCAAGGACGGCAAATACGTCCCGGCGATGTGAGCCGTTTGCAATCCGCGAAACCAACAAGCCGGTCCCGCTGCGGGGCCGGCTTTTTTCGTTAGCCACACGCGTCAGCGATCCTAAATCGTGCTCTCGCCCTCGTGCTGGAAGCCGAGATAGCTCGCGGCGACGCCCTTGTTGGCTGCGATGTCCTTGGCTGGGCCTGACAGCACGAATTCGCCGAGCTCCATCACATAGGCGCGGTCGGCGATCTGCAGCGCGGCCTGGGCGTTCTGCTCGACCAGCAGCACCGAGACGCCGGCTGCGCGAAGCTCGCCGACGATGCGGAAGATGTCGGCGACGATAATCGGGGCGAGACCGAGGCTCGGCTCGTCCAGCATCAGAAGTTTCGGCGCGCCCATCAGCGCGCGGCCCATCGCCAGCATCTGCTGCTCGCCGCCGGACAGCGTGCCGGCGAGCTGCTTGCGCCGCTCCTTGAGCCGCGGAAACAGCGTATAGACCCGCTCCAGCGACGTCGCGGCGGTGGCCTTCGCGATCCGGAACGCGCCGAGCTCGAGATTGTCCTCGACATTCATGGTGCCGAACAATTCGCGATGCTCGGGCACCAGGCTCAAGCCCGTCGCGACGCGGTCCTCGATATCGAGCGGCGCCATGTCCGCGCCGGCGAAGCTGGTGCGGCCTGTCAGCGGCAGCACGCCCATGATGGCGTTGAGCAGCGTGGTCTTGCCGGCGCCGTTGGCGCCGATGATGGTGACGATCTCGTTGTCGGCGACGTCGAGCGAGACGCCGCGCACCGCCTCGACCTTGCCGTAGGAAATGTGGACGTCGGCGACCGATAGCAGCGCAGTCATGCGGCGGCTCCGAGATAGGCCTTGATCACGTCGGGATTGCGCTTGATCGCGGCCGGCGTGCCCTCGGCGATCTTGGTGCCGAAATCGAGCACCACGATGCGGTCGGCAAGATCCATCACGAAGCCCATGTCGTGCTCGACCAGCAGCACCGACATGCCGCCGTCGCGCAATTGCCGCAGCAGCGCGGCGAGCCGCTGCTTCTCCATATGGCGCAGACCGGCGGCCGGCTCATCCAGCAGCAGTAGCATCGGGTCGACGCACAGCGCGCGCGCGATCTCGACGATGCGTTGCTGGCCGAGCGACAGCGAGCCCGCCAGCTGGTCGATCTGGTCGGACAGCCCGACGCGTTCGATCTGCCGCGCGGCCTCCGCCAAAAGCCTCGCCTCGTCGGCGCGGTCGAGCCGCAGCATGCTGGAGATCGCGCCGGACGAACCGCGCAGATGTGCGCCGATCGCGACGTTCTCGAGCACGGTCATGTCGGGCACCAGCTTGACGTGCTGGAAGGTCCTGGACACGCCGAGCTTGACCACCTCCTGGGGCGGGGCGTTGGCAACCTCCCTGCCGAGCACCGAGATCTTGCCGCCGGTTGCGGCCAGCACGCCGGTGATCAGGTTGAAGGTCGTGCTCTTGCCGGCGCCGTTTGGGCCGATCAGCGCGACGATCTCGCGGGCGTTGACGTCGAAAGAGACGTCGTTCACCGCGACCACGCCGCCGAACTGCTTCCTGGCCTTCTCGACATGCAGCAGCACCGGCGACACTCCGGGAGCGCGCTCGGGATGCTCCAGCTTCAACGACGTATCCGGAGTCTTGCGCGCGGGCTTGAACGGCAGCCGCGACATCAGCCAGGGCCAGACGCCCTGCGGCGCGAGCTGCAACAGCAGCACCAGCATGATGCCGAACACGATGGTCTCGAGCTGGCTCTGGCCGCCGAAGATGTAGGGCAGATAGCTCTGCAGCACTTCTTTCAGGATCACGACGATGGCGGCGCCGAGCACGCCGCCCCAGACATAGCCGGCGCCGCCGACCACCGCGATGAACAGATACTCGATGCCGGCCTGCGCGCCGAACGGCGTCGGGTTGGCAGCACGTTGGAAATGCGCATAGAGCCAGCCGGACAGGCCGGCCAGAACAGCGGCATAGATGAACACCAGGAGTTTTGCGCGCGGCGTCTGCACGCCGAACGCTTCGGCCGCGACATGGCCGCGCCGCAGCGCGCGGATCGCGCGCCCGGTGCGGGAATCCAGCAGGTTCATGGTCAAGAGCGCGGCGAGCAGCACCGCGACCCAGATCGCGTAATAGATCGCATCCGGGCTCAGCATCTTGAACGAACCGATCGAGAGCGGCGGAATGCCCGAGATGCCGTCATTGCGGCCGAGGAATTCCAGCTTGCTGAACAGATAGAACAGGCCGATGCCCCAGGCGATGGTGCCGAGCGGCAGGTAATGGCCCGACAGCCGCACCGTGACGAGGCCGAGCAGCACCGCAGCGATTCCGCTGACCAGAAGCGACGCCGGCAAGGTTAGCCAGGGCGAGACGCCATAGGCTGTGGTCAGCACCGCCGTGGTGTAGGCGCCGAAGCCGCAGAACGCGGCCTGTCCGAACGAGGTGAGCCCGCCGACGCCGGTGAGCAGCACCAGCCCCATCGCCACCAGCGCGGCGAGGCCGATATTGTCGAGCAGCACGATCCAGAACGGCGGAACGCCCGGGAGCAGCGGGATCACCGCCACCACGAGCGCGAAGATGACGAGAGGCAGCCGCTGCGTCATCGCGCTCAATCCTTCTCTTCTTCGACCTGGGGCGCTGCGAGCGAGCGCAGCACCAGGACGGGAAGGATCAGCGTGAACACGATGACTTCCTTGAAGTTGCTGGCGTAGAACGACGAGAAGGCCTCGACGATGCCGACCACGATGGCCGCGACTGCGGTCAGGGGATAGCTGACCAAGCCGCCGATGATGGCGGCGATGAAACCCTTCAGGCCGATCAGGAAGCCGGTGTCGTAATAGAGCGTGGTGATCGGCACGATCAGGATGCCGGAAATCGCGCCGATCACGGATGCGAGCAGGAATGCGATCTGGCCGGACAGCGTGGTGCGGATGCCGACCAGGCGGGCGCCGAGGCGATTGACCGCGGTGGCGCGCAGCGCTTTGCCGGTCCTGGTGTAGCCGAAGAACAGCCACAGGGCGACGATGAAACCGACCGTCAGGCCGTAGACGGCGAGGCTCTGGCCGGTGAAACGCAGCGGACCCACGGTCACCGCCGCGTTCGACAGCGCCGGGCCGCGCAGGCCTTCGGCGCCGAAGAACACCAGGCCGAGGCCCTGCAGCGCCAGATGGCAACCGACCGAGGCGATCAGGAGCACCAGCACGGAGGTGTGCGCGATCGGCTGGAACGCGATGCGGTAGAGGAACAGCCCGATCGCCGCCACGATCAGCAGCGCCAGCGCGATGTTGACGGCGATCGGCGTGTTGGGACCGACCAGCGCATAGGTCAGGCCGAGCAGCGCGACCGGGAAGACGATGTTGAGCGCGACCGAGCGCATCACCTTGCCGGCGTGCAGCGCCTTGCGCGCGAAGAACAGGTCGAGGGCGAAGGCGACGAGCCCCATCGCGACCGCGAGCCGCGCGGTGCCGGGCACCTGGCCGGTCGCCAGCATGGCGTAGCTCAGCGCGCCATAGGTCACGAATTCGCCCTGCGGGATCAGGATCACCCGCGTCACCGCGAACACCAGCACCAGGGCCAGCCCGAGCAGTGCGTAGATCGCGCCATTGGTGATGCCGTCCTGCAGCAGGAACAGCATGATCGTTGTGTTCAAGGCCGAGCGCTCCCCCTTAAGCGTCGGACCGCCACAGCCGGCTGTGCCGGTCGGGTCGGCCGATATCGGCTGTTGATAGCCGTCGATATTAGATATAGCGGATAACAATTATTGGATATAATCTCAAGGTCCCCGAGTGTCCCGCGGGGTTTTGTACCGGGATTGCGAGCCTGGAGCGATGACTGTTTCCAAGACCGCCTCCGATGCCGTCCGATCGTCGCGTGCCCTGCGCAGGGAACCGGTCGATCCTGCCGGGGACGACAGCATGCTGCAATTGGGCGAACTGTCCGGATTGCTCGGCTATTCGTTGAAGCGGGCCCAGCTCAAGGTATTCGAGGACTTCCTGCGCTGCGTCGCGCCGCTGCAACTGACGCCGGCGCAGTTCTCGGTGCTGCTGCTGCTCGACAAGAATCCGGGCCGCAACCAGACCGAGATCGCCAACACGCTCGGCATCCTGCGGCCGAATTTCGTCGCGATGCTCGACGCGCTGGAGAGCCGCGACCTTTGCGCGCGGATGCGCTCCACCAACGACCGCCGCTCCCACATCCTGGTCCTGACCGACAAGGGTCGCGCCGTGCTGGCGCGCGCCAAGAAGCTGGTCGCCAACAAGCACGAGGCGCGGCTGATCGAGGTGCTCGGTCCGGCCAACCACGCCGCGCTGCTGGAAATGCTGGCGAAGCTCGCGCAGGAGTTTTGAAGTCTTGTCATTCCGGGGGCTCGCGAAGCGAGAGCCCGGGATGACAAGGCACCTCAATCCACCAAAATCACCCTGACATCGTTGACGTTGGTCAGCGTCGGGCCGGTCAACAGCAGATCGCCGGTCTGCGCGAAGAAGCCGGTGGCGTCGTTGTTCTCGAGATAGGCCTTCGGATCGAGGCCGATCGATTTCATCTTGGCGAAGGTCGCCTGGTCGATCATGGCGCCGGCGGGGTCGGTCGCGCTGCCGGCACCGCCATCGGCGCCATCGGTATCGGCGGCAAGCGCTGCGATGTCGGGCGTATCCTTGAGCAGGCCGGCCAGCGCCAGCGCGTATTCCTGGTTGGGGCCGCCGCGGCCGTTGCCGCGCACCGTCACCGTGAGCTCGCCGCCGGAGACGATCGCGATGCGCTTGCCCTCGCTGCGCGCCTTCAGCGCCAGCCGCGCGTGCTCGGACGCGACCTCGCGGGCCTCGCCTTCGAGATCGGCACCGAGCGCGATGGTCTCGTAGCCGGCGTCCTGCGCGACCTTCACGGCAGCGTCGATCGAGGCCTTGGGCTTTGCCAGCAGCTCGAACGTCGCGCGCGCAAAGGCGGGGTCGCCGGGCTTGCAGCTCTCATTCCTGGGATCGTCGAGCGCGCGGCGCACCGCGTCGTCGACCGAGAGATTGTACTTGGCGACCAGCGCGCGGGCATCCGCCAGCGTGGTCGGATCCGGCACCGTCGGGCCCGAGGCGATCGCCGAGGGATCGTCATGCGGCACGTCCGAGATCGCCAGGGTGACGATCTCGGCGGCGCGCTGGCCGGCGCGCGCCAGCCGTCCGCCCTTGATCCGCGACAGATGCTTGCGGACGATGTTCATTTCGCCGATCGGCGCGCCGGAGCGCAGCAGCGCGCGGTTGACCTGCTGCTTCTGGGCAAAGCTGACGCCCTCGACCGGCGCGATCCAGTTCGCCGAGCCGCCACCGGTCAAGAGCACCAGCAGCAGATCGCCGGGCGTCGCTTCTGCCGCCAGTCGCAGCGTATCGTCGGCGGCGCGCAGGCCGGCCTCGTCCGGCACCGGGTGACCGGCCTCGACCACCTTGATGCGGCGGGTCGGCACGCCATGGCCATGGCGAGTGGTGGCGATGCCGACCAGCCGCGACGGCTCGAGGCCGAGCGTGTCGAGATAGTGCCGCTCCGCCGCCGCCGCCATCGCGCCGGCGCCCTTGCCGGCGGCGAGGCA
>CALRXG020000167.1:0-12931 GCA_943372075.1 Bordetella parapertussis
GAAGTTCATGGACGAGCTCCAAATAGTGGACGATGCCGACGGACGGCCGCCAGATTTTCGAGGGCATTTCGACGCGCCAGTTTTCGTGACCGGCGATGGCCTCGCGATCGCAAGGCAAGTAAAGCGCGGTACCGGCCTTCCAGTCGGTGCGGAACACGGCGCCAAGGCGGCCTCCCTGGCTTCGCGGCCATTGATCGAAGGAAAGGGGGGCATTGCGTTGGATGTCCCAAAGCCGCGCCGTCGGCGGGGCCGTCGGATAGCCGGAGCAGTCGAAGCGCAAGACAAACTCGCGGCCGTCCTTGGCGGTGATGCCGATCAGCACGTAAGGCCAGGCGATCGAGACCAGCCACCAGCGCTTCTCCGCCGCGCCCGCGCGGAACGTCGCTTTCGCCACGTCCGCGCGGAACGCCTTTTCATCGGGCGCCATCATTAGACAGCCCCGTTCACGCGCTGGTCGGGAACCAGATCGAAGCGGACGCTGCAATCGGGGCAGCCCGTCAGCGTGCCGATGTGGGTGCCCGGGGCAGGGCGGTCTTTCGTGCCGGCGATCTGCAGCACGTGCTCGCCGGCTTCCTCCTCTGTCATGCCGAACTTGGTGACGGCGGCCCAGTGCTTGACCTTGGTCACCGTCGTGCCGGGGCCGAACTCGTGATGGACCGTCTTGCCGGCGAAGTTGACGGAGACGGCGACATGACGGCAGCGATGCAGGTGCAGTTTCGCACCGGCCGGGCCGCACAGCTCGCGGATGATGATGTGTTCCTCGAGCACGCCTTCGCGGTCTTCGGCGAAGAGGAGGATGTCGGTCTCGCAGCCGTGCTTCTCGATCAGCAGCGCCTTGACCGCCGCGACCGTGTGGTCGGCGTCGATCTCGACATGCTCAATCTCACGAATGCCGTGACCCTGGTAAAAGACGTCGATGGTTTCCATTTGGTTTCTCCAGGGGACCGGTAGCTCGGGCGAGATGCCCAAGGCCGTCCCTTACCGCTGTAATCGCGGCAGGAAGCCAAATCGGAAAAGCGGCGCTTAAGAATTCCGCAGGTCGAGCGCGCCGCTGCTGACGGCGTCGCAGACGAAGAAATGCGGGCAGCGGGGGCAGGTGACGGCGTTGGGATTGGTGGGGAAGCGACCGGCCGCGATTTGCCCCAGCATGATGTTGCTGCGGTCGCGGCGCGTGTTCGCCTTTGCCGCGGTGACGCCAACGGGCTCCACCACGTCATCGGCAA
Organism: Bordetella parapertussis; assembly: GCA_943372075.1. GTDB lineage: Bacteria > Pseudomonadota > Alphaproteobacteria > Rhizobiales > Xanthobacteraceae > Bradyrhizobium. The sequence goes on from CALRXG020000167.1 coordinate 1,224, forward strand.
GGTGGACGGCTTCGACGCTGGCTCTCCCGCCGAAATGCTGCTGGGCGGCAAGAAGATAGAGCGTGTATTCGAGGCGGTCATATTCATCCGATCGCTTGTGACCGGTGCGCACCTTTCTTAAGACGACGGTTCCATTCGGAAGCTCCGCCATCTCGTCGGGCTGAACGATGATCCGTCCGTTGGCGAGGTCGACGGCGAGAGGTTCGGCCTGCCGAAACCGCCTGCCGGCGCCGGCTTTGACCAGCCCCTCAACAAGTTCACCGGCGAGACGCCGGTAGTCCGCGGCATAGGTGTGCTCGACTGGGCCCTTCTCCTTCCATATTCGGTCAAATTCCGCGGTCGCAGCCGCGAGCTCGCCGCCTCCTGTGATGCGGATTTCCGCCAGCCAATCGATGAGGCTGTAGATGCAATCGTGGGTTTGCGAAAACGGCGTCGGTTTGCGCGCGCTTCCGAGGCCGAGCACGTGCGTATAGAAGAACCGGCGGCCGCAGCCCTCATAGCTTCGCAGGCGTGAGTCGGTGACGGCCCAATCGTCAGGCCATCGAACGGTGATCGGCTGGAGGCGTGGCGCGTTGGCGGGCAAGGGCATCAACGGTGGGCGCGCGAGCTCGGTAAGCACCTGACCGCTAAACCAGCCAAGGTACGGAGACGGAGACCGGTTCTTCAAATCCGGCGTCTTGCGAGATTTGTAGAGGCGCAGATGTTGCTTGGCGCGGGACAGCGCGACGAAGAAGAGACACTCTTCTTCCATCTCGTGCTCGTCATCCGTGCCGACCGCTTCAATCATGCCTTCCGGAATCCGGCATCGTTGTGGCTGCGCCCGCGAGGGAATGCTCATAACCGTCAGACCAGGGATGTGGGCCGCTTCGAACTCCAGACCCTTACTTCCATGAATGGTCATAAGGCGAACGGCGTCCATATGAAGGGCGCCAGCCGGGATCTGCCGCAAATCGCGCTCTTCCGCGAGTAGCACGAGCTGCCGAACGCGATCGAGGAGCCGTTGAATCGGCGCGCCGGCGCCGAGCGGCCCACGGTCGCGCACAAAATTGAGAAACTGCCAGATCGCGACCGCCTGCATGCGCTCCCGGACCGATTCACTAACGGCAAGACGCGCAAGCAGGTCGGAGCGGTCGAGGAGATACGTCGCGAGGAACTGCCAGCCGGTGCTCGACGGCGACAATCCGTCCAGATCGGCCGCGAGCAGCGTGATCGCGGCGCGTCCTTCGTCCGAGAGTGCCTCATGCTGGCCGAGCGCCTTCAGCTTGCGCAAGGCGGGGCCCGTCGTCTCCCGCATGAGCCGCAAGCAGGTGCGAACGTCTTGGAGAGGGACCTCGTAGCGGGGCAGCGCGGCGACCCTCACAAGGCCGTCTCCGAAGGGGTCGACGGCAAGCGCCATGAGCGCGAGCAAATCGCGAACGTCATCTCGTTCAAACAAACTGCCGAGATGGAGCACCGGAATGCCGCGTGTCTCTAAGCCCGCGGCAATCTCGTTGAGCCGCCGATTGGTCCGGCAAAGGACGGCCTGATCGCGAAGGCGCACCCCCGCTTGCTCCAACTCCTTCACGCTAGCCGCGACGCCGGCTTCCTCATCGTCCAGCGTTTCAAAGGTACGCAGCTGAGCCGCTATCCCAGACGGCCCTTGATTGGACGTCAAATGCAGGCCGAGCATGCCCCGGGAGGCGGCCATATGAGGCGCGATGGCCTCGAACGCACGGATGACCTCCTTGCTTGATCGATAATTGACTTCGAGCTTGTCGATTGTCGCGCCGGAATAGTCCTCGGCAAAGCGCGCCATGTTTTCGGAGGAGGCGCCGCGAAATCGATAAATCGACTGCCGAGCGTCGCCGACCACCCACAGCCGGTTTCCATCTCCGGCAAGCGCTTTGAGTAAGCGTGCGCTGGCGCGGTTCACATCTTGATATTCGTCGACCAGGATATGACGGTGACGAAGATTCAAGGCCGTCCGCACCGCCTCGTTCTGTTCGAGAAGGAGCGCGGGCCGCATGATCAGATCACCGAAGTCGACGGCGCGGTGGCGATCCAGCGCATCTTCGTAGAGCGCATAGACGCGCGCGACCTCCAAGGCTTTCTCGGCGGCTTCGATGGCGTCTTCGCGGACGGCTGCGGCCGAAAGCGGTAGCGCCGTTGCGCGGTCCAGCATCGCCTTTGCAAGCGTCTCGTATCGGGCGGCGTCGGCCAATTCATCTTTCGCACGCGAAAGCGCTCCGATCATATCCCGCAAGATCATCTCGGGGTCCCACAGGTTCCGGTAGTGCACCAGCGCCAAGGTGGGAAGAATGTCTTTCAGGACCTCGATGGCGTCGCTTCGGTCAAAGAGAACCGGATCGGCGGGGAGTTTGAGCAAATCATGGTGGCGGCGGAGAAGATCGAGGCCGAACGCGTGAAACGTACCGATCCAGATGCGCGGCGCGGCATCCGGCGCGGCCTTATGGAGCCGCTCCGATAACTCCGCGGCGGCGCGATTGGAGAAGGTCAGCACCAGGATCGAGGCGGGATCGGTGCCTTGCGAGAGAAGATGTAGAACGCGCAGAACAAGCGTTCGGGTTTTGCCTGTCCCGGGTCCGGCCTGAAGCTGGAAGGCAGAGCCCTCGTGCTTTGCAGCGCGTTCTTGTGACGGATCGGGTTTGAGCGGACGATCCGGGAAAGCCTCCTCCTCCTCGGCAGCGGGTGGTAGGAGGAGGGCGTCAAGCAATTGCTGCCGCACGATGTCAATCGGCAGCTGCATCGTCGCGGCGATCGTGCTGGCTTTTTCGCCGTCGAGAAATTTGTTCCGGGCCAGTGCCCGGGGAAGCAAGAATTCCCGCGCGAAGACATTGGCCTGCAACTCCCGGCGTTCGCGGGCACCGTAGTCTTCGACGCGTTGCAAGCCGACAGGGGCTGCTTCTGTCGAGCGCGAGGGATCAACGTCGGTCTGCGCGCAATGAGACGATCCGGCATGCGCGCACACATGGCCCAATTCGTGCGCGATGAGCGGCGCGCGAACGTCGTCACCGCCTTGATCGACCGCGCAAATGATGCCCGCTTGGTGGTCGAAGAGGGCGCGGGCCCCTTTGAGCGCAGGGTCTCCCTCCGCCAACCAAGCGAGCTCAAGCTCGTATTTCTTTACGGCCGCGTAAATCAGCGCCATCGGTTGGTTGGCGTCGGCTCCAGCGGTCACAAGCTCCGTATGAAGGGTCGCGGCGAGCTTGCGTATGCCCTCGAAGGATTCCATGTTTTTTCAGAGGCTCAGAAGAAAGGACTGCTGCTCGGCCGTGAGCCCAGATGAACGAACAGCTTCCTGAAAATTTTGCTTTTTCCCCGCCTCCGGCTTTTGGTCGGATTTGAAGTTGGTTGCAGCCGCGATCACAGGTCTCTCTCGAAAATGCGAGGCGATAAGTTCGAAAGGTGTGTCTATCTCCTCCGCGACAAGCTCTTTGAACCTCCGAGGCATGGTTTCGGCGTCGATCAACCGGTCGCGCAATTTGATCATAAAGACGGTGTTGGCGTGGAGGCGTTGCCCCAAGGCGCGCAATTCTGTCCGATCGAGCAATGCGAACGGATTTTGCACAGGTGCGGGCGCTTCGGCTTTCACGTTCTGTTCCGGCACAGTGCGAAGCGCATACAACGTGTTGTGGAAATGGCTCATCGCTTTGAGCACGGCGGCGTTGATCTCTGGAGAAGCCGTTTCCACGACATCCTCATCCTCATCGTCAAGTGCATCCAGCGCGAGCGCGACGGCATAATCCGTGAGCTCGGACGCAAATTCCGGATACCGGCGCACCAGGTTTTCGAGCTGGATGGCATCCGGCGCGGGCCATGCTTGAGCGAGTGTGTAGAGCGCGTCGTCGAGCCGGCGCGTTCGTTCGTTGTTCAGGTCGGCGGTCATGCTAGCTCCCTTAGCTTTGAAAGTTTCGCCAGCCCCCTGGCGAGCCAGTTTTGTATGGTTCTGCGTGTGACGCCGCACAGACTGGCTGCGGTAACTTTCGAGGGGTCATCCTCCGCGGCGATTTGTAGTCCATAGTAATGCACAAGAAGGACGGCTTTGCGCTCATTCTCGGGAAGTTCCCAGAGCGCGCGGATGAGTTGCCGGCGCATCTGCCTGCTGAACAGGCGGTCTTCTGGATTGCCGTCACCCCGCAGGTCCGCGAGCCGGGCGAGCACTTCTTGGCTGATCTCGCCCTCGGCTGTCTCTCCCTCGTCGGAGGGGAACTCAACGTCTCGGCGCTCTTGTTCAAGAACTTTGGTGACGCGCGTCTGCCTAAAACGCATGAACCCGAAGTTGAAGCGGCACTCGAAAATGTCGAGCGCCAGCTTATCGTCTTCCGTACCGTCGATGGCAAAGAGAGCTGCGAAGTCGCATAGGATGGTCTCGCGAAGGAGTGCGGCATTGGAGACGCTGGCGACCACGTATTTGTTGAGATTGGCTTTGCAGCGCTCCAGTAGCAACGGGAGCAGAGCATTGTAGGCGGCATCGTCGCCGGTGCGTATGGCTCGCCGCGTCAGATGTACGAGGCATTCGGAGGGAAGGTGATCCGGGTCCTTGCGGTTTCTTACTCGTGCGCGCTGACACAACGTCTCCAAATCCTGGCCGAGGGCGATGTCGATGGCCGCCTCGATGGGCGGTGGCCGCGTGTATAGCGTCCCATCGTCTTCTTTCGTCTTCGTCAGTGGTTGGGCCATGGTGCCCCCTTTGGCAGCAGCATTCCCGGGCGCGTTCGCCACCCGGTCTGACGCTCTAATCGCGGGGGCCGGTTGAAATCGGAAAGGCAAGGAACAGAATTTTTCAAAAGCCCCGCGGAGAGGGGGGCACAGCGTGAGGTTGCTGCTTGCTATTATTTCGCGATTCGAGACACTTCAGCCAGCTCTATCTTCAGATCGGCCAAACTATCGGCCAAACATGGTCCTAGCCGTAAGATTGTCGATTTATTTCAACGCGTTGATGGTCTGTTGAATCGGCCAATAGTTTCGGGAGCACCAATGGGTAAGATCGGCCAAAAGATCGGCCAATTGCGTTCTAAAACCGTGTAAAATATAGTATTATCAGTGTCTTGATTATACATAGGATAGGCCAAATGGCCGCTGAAGAAACACCGCAACGGATTGAGCCGACGCGTCCCGAAGAGACGCCGGAAGCCATTACCGACGTCATCGCCGATCTCTCGGCGGCCTCCGCGCGGCTCGGCAAAGGCCTGCACCCCCTTACCGCAGCCAACCTTGCCGATCTCGTGCGGCTGATGAACACCTATTATAGCAACCTGATCGAAGGCCATAACACTCGGCCAAAGGACATCGCTCGTGCTCTGGAAGGCGAGTTCGATAAAGACGAAGATCGCCGCAATCTTCAATTAGAGGCCGCCGCGCATGTCCGGGTGCAAGCGGAGATCGATCGCCGCGCCGCAGCCAAGAGCCTGCCGGAACCGGCGTCGGCCGAATTCATCAAATGGCTGCACTTGGAGTTTTATCGCGATGCGCCCAAAGAAATGCTCCTCATCCGGGGGAACGGGAAGGAGTTCACCATGTTGCCCGGCGCGTGGCGATCCGCGGCAGAACACGACGTTGCTGTTGGCCGTCATGTTCCGCCGGCGAGCGCCCGCGTCGGTGATTTCATGCGTTACTTTGAAGAACGCTACGCCTTCAAAAATCTGAAGACCGCCGGACGCATCATTGCGATGGCCGCTGCTCACCACCGCCTCAACTATATACACCCGTTCCCGGATGGGAACGGCCGCGTGAGCCGCTTAATGAGTCACGCCATGGCTCAGGAAGCCGGGATCGGTGCGCACGGACTTTGGTCGATCTCGCGCGGCTTGGCGCGCGGCCTCAAAGCGCCGAGCGAATACAAACAAATGATGGATCTTGCCGACACGCCTCGCCAAGGTGATTTGGATGGTCGCGGCAATCTCTCTTTGAAGGCCCTCAACGAGTTCATCCTGTGGTTCTTGCAGGTATGCCTCGATCAAGTGAATTTCATGGAGAGCTTGTTCGAACTTGATAGTCTTGGGTCGCGCTTCAAAACATATGTCGAGCAGAACAAGTCCTTGAAGCCGGAGGCCACCCGGCTCTTGGAGGAGGGACTCATCCGCGGTCAGTTCGAGCGCGGAGAAACTGCGCGGATTACCGGCCTTCCCGATCGATCGGCACGGCGCGTTCTCTCGGATCTCCTAGAAACAGGACTTCTTGGTTCAGAAACGCCGAAAGGTGCCGTGTCCTTACGTTTTCCGACGGAATCGCTCGACATCCTTTTTCCGCGGCTTTTCCCGCAGATATGAAGCGGGGCCGGCTATTTAAGCACCGCGGTGCTCGCCGATCGCGCCATCACACATGACGGCCCGGGCATGGCGCTGTTCATCGGTGTCGGAGGCAGCGTCAGGGCGCCTCACTTGGCCTGGCGGATTGGAATTATCGGCCGCCATCCTGGTTGTTGTCCCGGCAACTCGTCAATTCGGCTTGATCCTTTGTGCCGTCATCCTCACGGCGGCAGCTTTGACCATCATGCGAAAGCGGGAGTTTTCTCATCTCGCACCGATCGGTTGCTTTGCTGCGCTTCTTCTCCTGGCGAGTTGGCCTTTCTGAAGGATCGATGGCCGAAGTCCGATTGCGGCTTGGAGCAATCGACTACCTTGGTTGGCTTGCCGTCAGCAGGGGGGGGCCGATCGGATCCCGACAGTCATCGGTCGAGACAATCGCTCGAGACGCGGATCGTGGGTGGCACGGTCGCGTTGCTCACCGGCAGACGAAATTGCCTCTATCCTGACCAACCGTGCCCGAACGAAATAAGCACGTATCTGGTGCGGTCGTCGTTCTGCGCGGGCTACCAGGACCCAGCAAGATATTGATCGTCTTGGTGGGCCCGGCAGGACTCGAACTGCGACCAGACCGTTATGAGCGGCGGTGCCAACCTGACCTCGCAAAGGGCAGGGCTCTTATTCAGCGGTTGGGCCAAAAGGCACTTTTATTCACGAAATGCACCTCAATTCGTTTTTGGCTTCAATAACCCGTTGAAATCGCAGCAAACGCGAGCGCCCTCCGAGCGCACCATAAGCCCACGCCCAGTTGTGCGACCCCCGTCGAATATACGGCTCGGCATCAATCTCACTTGCCGCGCGGACAGACCCCGTGGTCTGTAGTGTCGAATGTATCCAATCTATATTTTTCGGCTCCGCGCTTTCGATCTGGTGTCGACTTGGCTAAGGCCGAATATGGCGGGTTATCATATGTAACTAGCTGATAATAAATATTATATTGTCGATCTTGGCGGCTGCGTTTTCTTGCGCGAGATATGCCGTCACTCGGCCATCTGGATACAGAAGTTGACTTTTGGATACATCTTGTCCAGTTTCCATCTAGAATAAAAATCAACCTTGGGAGGACCCGGTGACCGGCACTTCGGGCGCGCGCGGGCCGAAATTTACGCAGACGACCGCCGTGCTGGCGATGTGCGCGGTCTTGATCGTCGTTTTCTCGATCTTCCTGAAGGGCTTTCTGACGCTCGGCAATCTGTTCGCGCTCGCGCGCAACATTTCGATTCTCGGCATTCTCGCGCTCGGCATGGCCGTTGTCGTGATCGGCCGTGGACTCGATCTGTCGCAAGTCGCTTCCTTCGCTGCCTCCACCGCGATCGCGATCATTCTGATGAACTCAGGCTACGCGACGCCGGTGGCGCTGCTGATCGGGTTCGTGATGGCAATTGCCATCGGCATCCTGAACGGGTTTCTCATCTCGGTGATCGAGATGCCGCCGCTGCTGACGACCCTGGCGTCGAGCCTTGCAGTGTTGGGTATCGTACGCACCACTGCCGTGCAGCACTATGTCGTGTATCTTTCCAAGGGGCATGATGAGTTCCTGCGGCTGGGCGGAAACATCTGGGGTGGCGTCCCGATCTCGATCCTGATCTTCGCAGCCACTGCGGTCGTCGTGCATCTCTTCCTGTCGCGCACCGTCATCGGCCGCTTCGTCTATGCGCATGGCGACAACCCCGACGCGGCGCGCCAGACCGGTCTGCCGACCCGTCCACTGACCATGATCGAATACGCGCTGTGCGCGGCGATCGGTTACGTCGGCGGCGTCGTGATGGTCGCGCAGACAGCGTTGATGCATCTCCAGGTCGCGGAATCGACGATCATTTTCGATGTCATCATGGTCGTGGTGCTCGGCGGCGTCAGCCTCGTCGGCGGCCGCGGCAATGTGATGAGCGTCATCGCCGGAACATTGCTGATCGGCGTGCTGCTGAACGGCATGACCATCATGGACATGGACGTGCAGACGCAAAACATCGTCAAGGGAATTGTGCTGCTGATCGCGATCCTGCTCGATTCCCGGCTGCATCCGCGCGACGAGGAGACGTCGAAGCAGGGCGATTGAAGCTCAGCTTCCATCAACGGGCCGCAACAGTCGGCCGGCATAGAAGGGGAGGAAGAAACATGACGAAAGCAGTGTACGGGAAGGTGCTTGCCGGCATCGGGTTGGCGGCGATGGTGACGACAGCCGTGCTGGTGGCCGCTCCATCGCAGGCGGCCGGGCCGCGCGACCAGTTGCGCGAGAAATTCGACAAGGCACTCAAAGGCAAGACGGTGGCCTGGTCGCCGGTCTGGATGGGTGTACTGGAATCCGAATGGACGCGCGTGATGAAAGACCGTTTCGATGATTACGGCATCAAGCTCGTCACGCGTGACGCCAACATGAAGTCGGACATCCAGCTGCAGACCGTCAGCGACTACATCAACGAAAAGCCTGATGTGCTCGTGGTCCAAAATCCGAACGTTACGCTGCTCGCCAAGGAGCTCAAGCGAGCGATGGACGCAGGCATCTATGTCGTGCAGGTCAACATGGCGTCGAACACCCTCAGCGACGCCTATGTCGGCGTCGATGCCAAGGATCTCGGCACCAAAATCGCTCGCGAGGTGATCAACCAGTGCGGCGGCGGCAAGGGCTCGGGGGAGATCGCGATCCTCGAAGGCGAGGCGACTGCAGCCTATTCGCTGGACATGAAGAACGGCGCCATGGAAGTGTTCAAGACTGACCCGTCGATCAAGGTCGTGTCGTCGCAGCCGACAAGCTGGGACGCCAACAAGGCCGGTGATATCACGACGACCGTGTTGCAGCAGCATCCCAAGCTGTGCGGGATCCTCAGCGTCTGGGGACCGCAAACTGCCGGCGCAGCGCAGGCGATCAAGGCGGCCAACATGGGCGACAAGGTGAAGGTGTTCGTTGCCAGCGACGGACAGCCCGCCGATTGCGATCTGCTGGAACAGGGCGCGTTCTCCGCGAACCTGTCGTATCGCGCCGACGTGCAGGGACAGACCATTGCCGACGCGGTGATCGCGCTCTTGCAGAGCGGCGACAAACCGGGCTCGAAGAACGTCGCCTATTACACGACCCCCGCCTGGGTGAAGTCGAAGGACGATCGGATGTACTGCTTCAGCATCCCGAAGGGCGCGAAGTAAACGTTCCGGCGCCCGCGCCCCCTGCGGCGCGGGCATCCCGGAGTTGCCGACCCCCATTCCCTGCGTCGTCCTGCCGTTCGGTCGCGCTTGCGCCGAACCCGCCGGAGTCTGTTGATGAAAAGCCTGCAACGAGCCTGGCACCGCCATTCGCCCCAGCTGTTTCTGGGCGAGCTGCTTGAGAAGCGGTGGATGGAGCCGATCATTCCATTCACGCTCACGATCACGGTGTTCCTGGCATTCGCGATAATGATCCCGCGTTACCTGACGGCGGGCAGCCTTCAGGAACTGATGCGGAATTTCGCGGAGCAGGGGATGGTTGCGGTCGCGATGGCCTTCTCGGTACTGTCAGGTGGTATCGATCTGTCGGTCGGTGCGGTGTTCGCGATGTCGAACTTCCTCGCGCTCTATCTATATCTCATTGTCGGGCTGCCGCTGCCGCTGACCATCGTCCTTGTCATCCTGTTCGGCGCCGCAATGGGTGCGATCAATGGCGGCCTGATTGCCTACGGCAAGACCCGGCCGTTCCTGACGACGCTGGTGGTTCTCATCATCGTCCGCGCGGCTTACAATAAGGTGACAGTTGCGTTCACGGATGAACTCGCAAGCATCGATGGCGGCTCCAGCACGTGGGATTTCATTGGATCGGGCAGAGTCATCGGTATTCCCTTCAACATGCTGGTGTTGATCCTGCTTGCCGTCGGAACGCACTTTTTTCTTACCCGCATCAAGCCCGGCGTCCACATCATGGCGGTCGGGTCGAGCCGCAAGGCGGCCCGGCATGCCGGCGTCAACGTCAAGCGCGTGCTGTTCTCCGCGTATGTGATGTCGGGGGCTATCGCGGCACTGGCGGGAATCCTTTATGCAGCTCGGCAAAGCAGTTCGGGTACCGACACCGGCGTCGGCTGGGAGATCAACGCGCTGGCCGCGGTGGTCCTCGGCGGCATCAGTCTTGCCGGCGGCCGCGGCACCATCGCGCGCGCCGTCATGGGCGCAGCGATCATCTTCATGCTCACCAGCGGCATGGTGCGGCTCGGGATTTCCGGCAACCTGACGACTGCCATCATCGGCATCATCCTGCTGCTCGCGGTCGGCTTCAATGTGAAGTGGGTCAAGAACAAGGGTAAGGTGCTGCAAAAGGTCTATGTCACCCCAAGCTGGGTCGATTTCGAGCCGCCGCCGTCCGTCGAGCGCGGCAGCGGCACGCCGTTCGCGGAGAACGACCGCTTGAAGAATGCGGAGGCGATCGCGCTCAACATGATCGAGGGCCCGGAGGACGTCATCCTCGACCGCAAGGATAACCTCTACACCGTCAACCGCAACGGCTCGATCATTCGCTTTCTCGCGCCTGACTATACCGCGCGTGAGGAGTTCGCGCGCATCGGCGGCCGGCCGCTCGGTTTGGCGTTCGATCGGGATCAGAATCTCCTTGTCTGCATCGCCGGGATGGGAGTGTATGGCGTCAGGCCCGATCGTTCGGTCTTCAAGGTCACCGACCGTACCACGCGGACGCGCACACGCCTCAAGGACGATTCGCGGCTCTATCTCGCCGACGATCTCGATGTCGCTCCCGACGGCAAGATCTACTTCAGCGAAGCCTCGACGCGGTACGAACTGACCGACTGGGCGCTCGACGGCTTCGAGGGCCGCGGCAACGGGCGCCTGATTTGCCACGATCCGAAAACCGGCACCACCAAGACCGTCCTCAAAAACCTGACGTTCCCCAACGGCATCTGCATCTCGCATGACGGCCGGTCGGTGCTGTGGGCGAGCACCTGGCTGTGCCAGGTCAACCGCTATTGGATCGCCGGCCCGAAGGCAGGCATCAGCGAGATCCTGATCGACAACCTTCCAGGCTATTGCGACAACATCAACCGCGCCTCGGATGGCAAATATTGGCTTGCCTTCGTCGGCCTGCGCACGCCGGTCTATGACCTTGCCATGCGCAATCCCGTTTTCCGCACCCGGATGGTCAAGCAGATCCCGCCGGACGAGTGGCTGTGCCCGGGGATCAACTACGGCTGCGTGGCCAAGTTCGACGACAATGGCGTGGTGACCGAATCGCTCTGGGATCCAGGCGGACTTTCGCATCCGACGATCACCTCGGTCCGCGAACACAAGGGCTACCTCTATATCGGGGGTCTCGAGAACAACCGCATTGGACGTATCCGCCTGCAGGACGCTGATCCGACCTGGGAAGCGCACAAATCCTATTGGGGAGAGGCCTGAGCCATGTCTCTGCTTGGCGACATCGTCGATCGCGTGTTG
>CALRXG020000168.1:0-12909 GCA_943372075.1 Bordetella parapertussis
GCGGTCGCCGCGCAAATCAGCACGGTGTCGAGGAACACGCGGGCGTAGAGCGGTTTCAGAAGATCGGCGAAATTGGCGAGCGTGAAGCCACCCGGATCGAGCGAGCCCGGAACATAGGCGCGCAGGCTGTATTGCAGGACCGCGGCCAGCGCCGCCAGAAACCCGACCGCACAAAGCGCCGCGGGAGTCGTGAAGGTGCCTACGAACGGTTGCCGCTTCATGATGCGCGCCCGCTGCCAAGAACGCTCAACTGACGCTCAATTCATGATGTTCTCAGCGAACCATTTCCGCCATTCGGCGGTCTTGCTCGCGCGGAGCTTCGCATCGATGTTGATCTGCTGCTTCCACTGTTCGGCGCTGGTGAAGACGCCGGGAAGCTTGGCGATCTCGGGATCGAGCTTGGCGTTCAGCACGGCGGGGCTGCCCTTCTTCTGCTTCGAGATCTCCGCCTGGATCTCGGGATCGTAGAGCGTGTTGATGAACTTGTGGGCGAGGTCGACCTTCTTCGAGCCCTTCATGATCGCGACGGTGTCGATGCCCAGAACCGCGCCCTCCTTGGGCATCGCCAGCGTGATCGGGATGCCCTGCCCCATCATGTAATAGGCGTTCATCGAAAGCACGATCTGCACCGGCGTCTCGCCGCTGGCGAGCAGTTGCTGGCTGTTGGCGTCGTTGGTGTAGAACGCCTTGAAGTTCGGCTTCAGCGCCTTCAGCTTGGCCTCGCCCTGCTCCCAATGCGCCGCGTCGGCACCCGAGAGAATCGCGGCGACGGCGATGATGTGGCTCGGATCGAAGTCCGGCGCCGCGATCTTGTCCTTGAGCTGCGGGCTCCAGAGCTCGTTCCAGCTGTCGAACTTCAGATCCTTGATGAGATCAGACCGGTAGCCGATGGTGTAGACATAGGCCCAGGCGCCCAGATGATAGGGGCTGATCCGCGCCTCCTCCGCCAGGTTCTTGGCGTTCGGAATTTTCGACGTATCGATGGCTTCGAAAAGGCCGTCATTTGCATAGAGCCAGCCGACATGCGAGGTGGTGAACGTCACGTCGCTCTCGGGATTGCCCTTGGCTAGCTTCTCTTTGTTGAGCCGGTCGATGGTGCCGCCGGTGACGAATTCGACCTTCACGCCCGTTTCAGCGGTGAACTTCTTCGCAACCGTCTCGGCGACCAGATCGCGCCAGCTGCCGCCCCAGATACTGACGACCAGCTTGTCTTGCGCATGGGCAGGCACGGTGAACAACAAGGCGATCAGCAACGACCAGACGCGTGTCATCGGTCTTCTCTCCCGCAGTTGTGGATTGCCCGGCCCGGCTCCGTTGCAATCGCAATCTCTAATTAAAACTATCATCAGCTCAATAGTACCTTTTATCAAGGATTATCGTATCGACAATAGTACCTTTCTTGCGTAGCCTTGGCGGCAGCTGTGGAGGAGGCCTTGATGACGTCGTCGACGCTGGGCGCGGTCTCGCACCGTCCATCCGAGATCCTGGACACGCTGAAACGCTTGGGGTTCGGCCTGGTCGTCGCCGTGCCGGACAGCTGGCTCGGCGAGATTCTGGTGCGGATCGATCAGGAGCCGGGCATGACCCTGGTTCGCGCGACGCATGAAGAAGAAGCACTCGCCATTGCCTGCGGCAGCCGCCTCGGCGGCGTGCGCACCGCTTTGTTGGTGCAGAATGCGGGGGTCCTGAGCATGGGCGCCGGCCTCGTCTCGCTGGCGCAGCGCTATCAGTTTCCGCTGCTGATGCTGGTTTCCTACCGCGGCACACCGGAGGATGCGGTCTTCTATCACATTCCGAAGGGACGAGCCACGGAGCCGGTGTTCCGCGGCATCGGTCTCAATCACGCATGCGCCGACAGGCATCGTCCGATCGGCGCGCAGGTCGAGCAGGCCGCGACCTATGCGGAAGAAGGCTCTTGTCCGTTCGCCCTGCTTCTGTCCCGGGAGGATATTCAATGGTGACCGGACGCCGCGCCAGCCGGGGCGACTATTACAAGGCACTTGCCGCACATCTGCCACCGCAAGCGCTGGTGGTGACGTCACTCGGCAACGCCTCGTATCTTTGGGCCTCGGTGCATCATGCGCCCAGCAACTTCTACTTCGAGGACGCGATGGGCCTCACTTTGCCGCTCGCGCTCGGCCTCGCGCTTGCCCAGCCCGAGCGGCCGGTCATCGCGGTGGAAGGCGACGGCGCGCTGCTGATGCATATGGGTGCCCTTGTCACCATCGGCGCGATGGACCCCGCAAATCTCACGATACTGCTGATCCAGAATGGCGTGCACGCTGCGTCCGGCGGACAGGCCCTGACCAATGCGACGCTCGATCTTGCGCAGTTGGCGCAGGCCGCGGGCATCGCGCACGCCGAGAATCTTGCGCAACCGGAAGCGCTTGGGAAGAAGATCGGGCAGATCGAGGGCCGCCGCGGCGTCGAGATGCTGGTGCTGGCAACGGAGCCGGATGTCGAGCCGATCCGGCCGCCCGTCTCGCTCGATCCGATCGCGACCAAGCAACGCTTTATGGCCGAGATCAAGGCTCCGCGTTATGTGCCGACCTTGTTCGGCGGTGGCCGGCTCGAGCCCGAATAGACGCGCCTGCCCGCTCGTTTCTCATGATGAGGTACAGCCTATCGTACTCCCGGTTGTTCGACAGTTGCGCTCGCCACCGAACGGAAAGACACGCCGCCATGAGTGACGACGAAGGTTCGCTGTATTGCGATGTTCCGGCATCGATCGCAGCCGGTGCGCCGGTCTTGCACTTGCGTCCAGGCGGGGCTGCGCCGCGCATCGCAGCAAAATCAGCGGGTGGTTCTGACGGGTTGTCGAGCCGAGGGCGCACAAGCGCCCTGCTTCTGTTGTCATGCGCGTCGTTTGGCGAAGCCTGGCCTTCGCTTGAATTGCTGCTTGGCCGAGATCGCGACGGTTAGCACCTCGCCGGGGCGGCGCGATGCCAGTCCCGGTTCAGCGCCATCGCGATCCGTCCTACATCGCCTTGACGATGTTCTCGGTGACCTTCTTGGCGTCACCGAGCAGCATCATGGTGTTGTCGCGGTAGAACAGCGGGTTGTCGATGCCGGCATAGCCCGAGGCCAGCGAGCGCTTGATGAACATCACGGTGCCGGCCTTCCAGACCTGCAGCACCGGCATGCCGTAGATCGGCGAGGTCTTGTCCTCTTCCGCCGCCGGGTTGGTGACGTCGTTGGCGCCGATCACGAACGCGATGTCGGCCTGCGCGAACTCCGAGTTGATGTCCTCGAGCTCGAACACCTCGTCATAGGGCACGTTGGCCTCGGCGAGCAGCACGTTCATGTGGCCGGGCATGCGGCCCGCCACGGGGTGGATGGCGTACTTCACCTCGACGCCCTCCTTCTTCAGCAGGTCGGCCATCTCGCGCAGCGCGTGCTGGGCCTGCGCCACCGCCATGCCGTAGCCGGGCACGATGATGACCTTGGAGGCGTTCTTCATGATGAAGGCGGCGTCGTCGGCCGAGCCGAGTTTTGCCGGCTTCTGCTCGCCCGAGCCGCCGCCGGCGGCCGCGGTCTCGCCGCCGAAGCCGCCGAGGATCACCGAGATGAACGAGCGGTTCATCGCGTGGCACATGATGTAGGACAGGATCGCGCCCGACGAGCCGACCAGCGCGCCGGTGATGATCAGCGCCGAGTTGCCCAAGGTGAAGCCGATGCCGGCCGCGGCCCAGCCGGAATACGAGTTCAGCATCGAGATCACGACCGGCATGTCGGCGCCGCCGATCGGGATGATCATCAAGACGCCGAGCGCCAGCGCCAGGATCACGATCATCCAGAAGTCGAACGCGCTGCCCGACAGCACGAGGCCGACGATGAAGAACACCAGCGCCAGCGCCAGCACGATGTTGATGACGTGGCGGAACGGCAGGATGATCGGCGCGCCGCTCATCCTGGCCGACAGCTTCAGGAACGCGATCACCGAGCCGGTGAAGGTCAAGGCGCCGATCGCAACCCCGAGCGACATCTCGACCAGGCTCTGCGGATGGATGTTGCCTGATGTGCCGATGTCGAAGGCTTCAGGCGCATAGAACGCGCCGGCGGCGACCAGCACCGCGGCCATGCCGACCAGCGAGTGGAACGCGGCGACGAGCTCGGGCATCGAGGTCATCGGCACCCGCCGCGCGATCACGGCACCGATGCCGCCGCCGATCGCGACCGCGAGGATCACCAGCAGCCAGGCCACGCCGTCGGCCGGCGGATGGGTCGCCAGCGTGGTGGCGACCGCGATCGCCATGCCGATCATGCCGAACATGTTGCCCTGGCGCGACGACGCCGGGCTCGACAGGCCGCGCAGCGACAGGATGAACAGCACCCCCGCCACGAGATACAACAGTGCAGAGAGATTGGCGCTCATCTCAGGTCCCCCAAATCCTTACCATCACCCCGAGGTGGTTGCCGTTACTTGGCTTTCTTCTTGTACATCGCCAGCATGCGCTGGGTGACCAGGAAGCCGCCGAAGATGTTGACGCAGGCGAAGATCAGCGCCACGAAGCCGAAGCCGCGGGCCCAGCCCGAGCCGCTCGACACCATGCCGACCCCGACCGCGAGCAGCGCGCCGACCACGATCACCGAGGAGATCGCGTTGGTCACGCTCATCAGCGGCGTGTGCAGCGCAGGTGTCACCGACCACACCACGAAATAGCCGACGAACACGGCGAGCACGAAGATCGACAGCCGGAACACAAAGGGATCGACGGCCTGCGCGAGATGCTCCATGGCTGGTCTCCTTACTTCGGCTGGAAGTTGGGGTGGATGACGGCGCCGTCTTTGGTCAGCGCGGTGGCCTTCACCAGCTCGTCGTCCCAGTTGACCGCGAGCTCTTTCTTGGCCTTGTCGACCATCGTCTCGATGAACGAGAACAGGTTGCGCGCATACAGGCTCGAGGCCGAAGCCGCGACGCGGCCGGCGACATTGGTGTAGCCGACGATCTTGACGCCGTCGGTCTCGACGACTTCGCCGGGCTTGGCGCCCTCGACATTGCCGCCACGCTCGACCGCGAGGTCGACCAGCACCGAACCGGGCTTCATCGACTTCACCATCTCGCCCGACACCAGCTTCGGCGCCGGACGGCCCGGGATCAGCGCGGTGGTGATGACGATGTCCTGCTTCTTGATGTGGTCGGCGGTGAGCGCGGCCTGCTTGGCCTGGTACTCCTTGGACATCTCCTTGGCGTAGCCGCTGGCAGTCTGCGCGTTCTTGAACTCCTCGTCCTCGACCGCGAGGAATTTGGCGCCGAGCGATTCCACCTGCTCCTTGGTGGCCGGCCGCACGTCGGTCGCGGTGACGATGGCCCCCAGCCGCCGTGCGGTCGCGATCGCCTGCAACCCGGCGACGCCGACGCCCATCACGAACACTTTGGCGGCCGGAACGGTGCCGGCGGCGGTCATCATCATCGGGAAGGCGCGGCCGAACGCTTCGGCGCCCTCGATCACCGCGCGGTAGCCGGCCAGATTGGCCTGCGACGACAGCACGTCCATCA
The DNA here is from genome assembly GCA_943372075.1 of Bordetella parapertussis. Classification (GTDB taxonomy): domain Bacteria; phylum Pseudomonadota; class Alphaproteobacteria; order Rhizobiales; family Xanthobacteraceae; genus Bradyrhizobium. The sequence goes on from CALRXG020000168.1 coordinate 5,501, forward strand.
CCTGGGCGCGGGTGATGCGCGGCATCAATTCCATCGCGAACGCCGACACCCCGGCATCGGCCATCGCCTTCAGCGCGGCCTCGTTGCCATAGGGGTCCATGATCGCGATCACCAGCGCGCCGCGCTTGTACTGCGACAGCTCGGAGGCCTCGGGCCGCTTCACCTTGATGACAATGTCGGCGTCCTTCAGCGCATCGGCCGAGACGGTGGCACCGGCTGCGGTGAGCTCCGAATCGGGCAGGCCCGATTTGACGCCCGCGGCGGGCTCGACGGCCACTTCGGCGCCGATCGCCTTGAACTTCTTGATCGTATCGGGCGAAATCGCAACCCGCGGCTCGGACGGATCGATTTCCTTCGCTACGGCAATCTTCACTTACCGACCCCTTCCTTGGCAATCGACCGGCGGCCAGGCACGCTCATCGCCGCTCATTTCCGAACGACACGATGCCGCCGGCACCGAATTGTGCGCAGCGTTCGGCAAACTTGACGACCTCGGCGCGGCTCTTGCGATCGCTGATCTGCATGAACGCCATCAGCAGCGCGATGCACTCGTCCGACTTCTGGTCGTCCCTTGCCTTCTGGAGATCTACCATCGCTGCCCCGACATCGCGTCGCCGTCCCGGACGACCGCACGTCGCCAGGACGACAACGCCTGTCGCCCTGCCGTTTCGATTTTGATTAGCCGCTATCCGCCGAGATATGCCGAGCGGACGTGCTCGTCATCGATCAGCTCTTTGCCGCTGCCCGACAGCACGACGGCGCCGGTCTCGAGAAGGTACGCATAGTCGCACATCTCGAGAGCGGAGTACGCGTTCTGCTCGACCATCAGGACGGTCGTGCCCGCCTTGCGGATATTGTCGATGATCGTGAACACCTGCTCGACAATGTTGGGCGCCAGTCCGAGCGAGGGTTCATCGAACATGATCAACTTGGGCCGAGACATGATGGCGCGCCCGATTGCCAGCATCTGTTGCTCGCCGCCCGAGAGCGTGCCGGCGATCTGGCCGCGCCGCTCCGCCAGTCGCGGAAACATGCCGAAGATCCGCTCCCGATCTGCCTCGATCTCGCGCTGGTCGGTGCGGAGATACGCGCCCATGTCGAGATTTTCATCGACGGTCATGTCGAAGAAAACCCGCCGCCCCTCCGGGCAATGCGCGATGCCGAGGCTGAGGATCTGCCGGGCCGAGCACTTCGTGATATCCTTGCCCTCGAGCGTGATGCGGCCCGACGCCGACGGCAATATTCCCGAAATCGCCCGCAGCGTCGTGCTCTTGCCCGCGCCGTTCGCGCCGATCAGCGCCACGAGTTGCCCACGCTCGATCTCGAGCGTGACGCCCTTGACCGCTTCGACCTTGCCGTAGCGGCATACGAGGTTCTCAATGCGCAGCATGCCGGCTCGCCTTCTCGCCAAGATAAGCCCGTATCACCTCGGGGTTGCCGCGAATCTCCGCAGGCGGTCCCGAGGCGATGATACGACCGTAGTTCAACACGACGATCCGGTCCGAGACGCCCATCACCATGGGAACGTCGTGCTCGACCAGAAGGATGGACATGCCACGCTTGTGAAGCTTGTCGAGCAGCTCCATGAACCGCGCAGTCTCGGTGGCGTTCATGCCTGACACCGGCTCGTCGAGCAGAAGCATCGACGGATCCGATGCCAGCGCGAGTGCGACGCCGAGCAGCCGCTGGTCGCCGTACGACAGCGAACCCGCAAGCTCTTCCGCCCGGCGTGCAATGCCGACGATCTCGAGCAATTCCTGCGCGAGATGGCGCAGCTCGGCTTCCGATTGCTTCTCCCGGGGCAGCGCCAGCAGCACATCGAGCAGGCTCGATCGCCCGCGTCGATGCAGACCGATCATGACGTTGTCGAACACCGTCACGCTCTGGAACACGCTGGTTCGCTGGAAGGTCCGCGCCAGTCCGAGCGACGTCACCTGATGCGGCTTCAGATTGCTGAGCGAATTGCCGCGATAGCGGACCTCGCCCTTGGTCGGCCGCAGGAATCCGGTGATGACGTTGAAGGCAGTCGTCTTGCCTGCCCCGTTGGGCCCGATCAGGCTGACGACCTCCCCCTTGTTGACGGTGAAGCTCATGTCGGCGATTGCCACCAGCCCACCGAAGTGCACGGCGATGTGCTCAACGGATAGAACGGGCTCTGGCGTCGCGAGGTCGATAGCGGTCATGGCGTGTCGCGCACCTTGGCTTGATAGGAGTCTGCATTGCTCGGCTCCTTGCGGGGAGTCAGGAACCATTTCTCGATCGCCGGAACGATTCCCGTGGGCAGCACAAAGACGATGATGATCATCAGCAGACCATAGAGGATCCACTGAATCTCGGGCGCCGCGAACGACCGGACAGCGACCGGCAAGAAGCCGAAGATGAGGCCGCCCACGATCGGGCCGGCCAACGTGCCCTTGCCGCCCGAGATCACCATGATCACGATCGTGACGGTGTAGATGAACGCGAACACGTCCGGATCGATGATCTTCAGATAATGCGCGTAGAGGCTCCCGGCCGCACCGGCGATGCCCGCGGAGAAGACCGCGGCCAGGACCAGATAACGCGTGACGTCGATGCCGACCGAGACCGCGAGCGACTCGTTCTCCTTGAGCGCGATCATCGCGCGCCCGACCCGCGAATAGACCAGCCGCCGGATCACCACATAGGCGACGACGGCGACGCCGAGCACCAGATAGTAGTTCGACTGCTTGCTGTAGAACTCGAGCGAACCTAGCCCCGGCAACCCGAGCGTCATCGGCGGGATCGAGGTCAGCGCCAGCGGCCCCTGGGTCAGCTCGACCCAGTTCAGCGCGATCAGTCTGACGACCTCGGCGAAGCTGATGGTCACGATGACGAAATAGGCGCCTCTCACCTTGAACGACAGTTTGCCGACGGCATAGCCGCAGAGCGCCGCGACCAGCGTGCCGATCACGAAACCCGACCAGGCCGGCCAGGGTTCATGAACCACGCGAACCCCGCCGATCAGTTCGACATCGAAGCCGAGCGAGACCAGCGCGCTAGTGTAGGCGCCGATGCCAAAGAAGGCGACATGGCCCAGGCTGAGCTGCCCGGTATAGCCGAGCAGCAGATTGAGGCTCGTGGCGGCAATGATGAAGATGCCCGTCGTGATGAACGTATTGAGCAGATAGGGATCTTGCAGCCACAGCGGTACCGACGCGAACGCCAGCAGCGAGAGATAGGGGATCAGCCGCTTCATCCGATGCGCTCCACGCGTGCGAACAGCCCCGTCGGCCTGAACAGAAGCACGGCGATGATGATCAGGAATCCCATGGCGTCGCGGTAGCCGGACGAGATGTAGCCGGCGCCGAGCTCTTCGGCCAGCGCGAGCAGGAAGCCGCCGATCGTGGCGCCCTGGATGCTCCCCAGCCCTCCGAGAATGACGATGGCAAACGACTTGAGCGACGCCAGATTTCCCATCTGCGGCGAGATCACATAGACCGGCCCCAGCAACGCTCCGGCAGCCGCGGCAAGGCTCGAGCCGATGGCAAACGTCGCCATGTAGATGAATTGAATGTTGACACCCATCAAGGATGCGGCGTCGCGGTCCTGGAACGTCGCCCGCATGGCCTTGCCGAGCTTGGTGCGGTTGATCAGGAAGTAAGCCACGCCGATCAGCGCCAGCGCGGCGCAGAACACGAACAGGCGCAGCCAGGAGACGGAGAACGATCCGATCACGAGCGGCAGCTCCGGAAACGGCGTCGCGACCGACTTGGCAACGCCGCCCCAGACGAACTGCTCGCCGTTCTGCATCACGATCATGGCGCCGATCATGACCAGCATCGTGGTATCGATGTCGGCACCGCGCATCGGCCGCAGCAACACGAACTCCAGGAGAGCGCCGAGCAGACACCCCGCGACGATCGCCGCGATCAGCGCAACGAAGAAGTTCGCGCCGAGCATGATCGCCACAAAGTAGAGAATATACGCTCCGAACGAATAGAGCTCGCCATGCGCGAAATTGACCACGCGCATGATGCCGAAGATCAGCGTCAGGCCGATCCCCAGCAAGGCGTAGGTACTTCCGAGGATGAGCGTGTTGATGAGGTGTTGAAGAAGCTCGGTCATGATCAATGGTTCCGGCCGAACGATTGCGCGGGCCGCCGTGTGGTTGGAGGAAAGCAAAAGCCACGGGGCGGCGCCCGACGGGCGGCGCCCCGTGTGAGGTGCGGTCTTACGATCCCGACAGGACCACCTTATCGTTCTCGATCTTGATCAGATAGAGATTGGGCATGCTTTGTCCGCTCTCCTTGCCGGCCGGTCCCTGCTTGACGAACTTGATCGGACCGTTGAGGCCGGTGAAATCGACCTTCCAGAGCGCCTCGGTAATGGCTTCCGGGTCGGCCTTGCCGGCACGCTGGATCGCATTGGCGATGGTGCGGATGCCGTCATAGCCACGGAAGCTCTCGGTGGCGCCCGCAAAGGCGAAACCGCGCTTCTTCCATTCGCCGAGGAAATAGTTCGTCGCAGCCGGATCGGGCGTCTTGTCCGGATACCAGGGAGCGAAGGTGGTCAGGTGCATCGAGCCGTTGGCGGCGGCGCCGGCCTGCTCGATCAGCTGGTCGGGATTCTGCGAGCCGCCGGTGGTGACGATCCTCTTGGTGATGCCGAGCGCGGCAGCCTGCTTGAGCACCAGCGTCAGCTGCTCGACCGCCGTCGTGACCATGATCGTGTCGGAGTCTGACGCCTTGATCTTCGAGAGCTGGGCGCTCATGTCCTGCGCGGCCTGATCCATGATCTCGACGAGGCCGATCTGGATGTTCTGCGCCTTCAGCGCCTTGCCGAAATCGTCGGCCGAACCACGGCCCCAATCATTGTTGATGACGAGGAAGTCGGCCTTCTTGATGCCTAGCGTCGGCATGATCGGCTTGAACTCGGCCGCCTCGACCGACGATGGCGGCGAGATCCGGAAGATGTAGGGATTACCCGACGTCGTGATCTTGCTGGACGACGAGGTCTCGACCACCATCGGAATCTTGTATTCCATCAGCTTCGGCATCACCGCGAGCGTAAGGCTGGATCCCCACGCGCCCATCATGACGGGGACCTTGTCGCGCGTGATCAGCTTCTCCGCGACAGCCGCAGCCTCGGTGGGATTGCTCTTGTTGTCCTCGATGACGAGCTCGATCTTGCTGCCGAGCAATCCGCCCTTCGCGTTGATCTCGTCAGCGGCGATCTTGGCGCCGTTGACGACATAGGTTCCGGATGCCGCGAAGGGGCCGGTGAGCGGCTCGTTGACGCCAATCTTGATGGTTTGGGCGGCAGCGCCTGCTGCCGTCAAGCTCGACATCATCCCAGCCAACGCGACGCTGAGAAGCAATCCGTGTGTTCGGCTCATCTTTCCTCTCCTGCTCGTTTTGAGCGTTCTTCGAAACCTGAAACAGGGATACAGCGCGCCACCTGTGGTCTTGCCGGCTCTTGTTCGGCGGCTGCCCAACCGGATGATCCTATCATCCTATATTTAGTATATTAATATCAATCCCCGTTTACGCGTCAAGTCTTCCGGCTGCTGCATTTTGCGCCGCACTGCTGTGATTTCGCACAAAACAAGCGGACCGCACGATCTACGAAGCCATCGCACGGTCCGGCAATGGCGTTAGCCGTCGTTGCGACCACTTGCCTCATTGTTGAATTCGATCGTCAGTCGATCCCACTCGTTGAGACTGTCCTGAATGCGGGTCCAGAAGGACTGCGCACGGCGTCGTTCAAAATCAGCGACGGCAACGCCTTGCTGCTCGACCCAGGTATAATAGCCGAGATTGAAGACCGCGCGCCGCTTCGTCTCGGTCAGCTCGACGACGTGATCGGAGGCGACACCGAGCAAGCACGCACCGAATGTCTCGGCCGCGTTGATCTCATCGAAGCCTCTCGAATAGTGAGCCTGCTCGAACTGCGTGCGCTCGCTTTGATAGAGCGAGGCGCTGTCCGTCGCTACCGTCACGATCACCTGGTCCGGGCCGTATGCCATCTGCCTGGCAAGCTTGATGGCCGCGACGATGTTGGCGAATCCGGAAATGCCGACGTGGTCGAAACTGCGCACCAGCGCCGGCTCGAGACGGCGGCGCCGCTCGAGATAATTCCGGCCGGTCTTCGATCCGAATAGGAGGTTCAACTGGTCGGTGACGTGGTTCGAGACGCCGACCACGAAATCCAGATTCATGACGTTCTGGATCAAGGGAATGTGCTTGTCGCCGATCCCCTGGATATTATGTTCGCCATAGCCGTTGTTGAGCATGGTCGGACACTCGAGCGCCTCTACGGCCGCCGTCTTCGAGCCCCAGCGGGTCTTGAGAAAATCACCGGCCGCGATCGTGCCTGACGATCCCGTGGCGGAGACGAAGGCGGCGAGCTCGTAATCCTGATCCGCCTTGAAGGCCTTGAACGCTTCCTCGGCCGCCCGTCCCGTGCAGGTATAGTGGATGAGATAATTCGAGAAGGAGGAGAACTGATTGAGGATGACGTTGCTGTCGTCCGCGCTCAGCTCAGCGCATTTGTCGTAGATCTCCTTGACGTTGCTCTCCGTGCCCGGCGTCCTCACGATATCGCTGGGATCGCTGACCCATTTCTCGAGCCACTCGAACCGCTCGCGGCTCATCCCTTCCGGCAACACCGCGACGCCGCGGCAGCCGAGGATGCGCGAGACCGCGACACCGCCACGACAGTAGTTGCCGGTCGACGGCCAGACCGCCTTCTGCTCCGCCGGATCGAAGCGGCCGGTCACCAATTGCTCGATCAAGGCGGCATAGGCGGGCAGCACCTTGTGCGCGCCGATCATCGGAAACCGGTTGCCGAGCAGGACGATGATCGGCGCCTCGACGCCGGTGAACTCCTTGCGCAGGACGATGTGCCCAGGCACCCAGTCCCTGCTCTTGCGGTTGGTCCCATTGAACCAGTGCATGCGGTAGAGATTGGCCGCGTTGGGCTCGTCGGGCCCGACCGGCTCGATCTCTCCCCACAGGCGGGCGGAAGGCACTTCCGGATGCGCGAGCTGCGAAAAGGTCGGCAGCTTGAGCTTGAGCTTGCGGGCCTGGGAAGCCGCCTTGCGCCAGATATGCTGATCAACGATCGAAGGTTCGATTAGGAACGTCATGGTCGGTTTCCGTCAAAGGGCGCGTGAGCCGCCTGCCGCGCACGCAGCGCCGGCGGCTTGCCGTTCACACACAGCATCGAATGAGCGTTGGCGACGGGCCTCGCCGGCGTCGCCGTAGAGCGTCGTGCGCTGCCGCGGGACGCGTCCGGAGGAGACGATAATCGATTCCATCTCCTGGGGTGTCATTTCCTGGCCATGCGAAGCGCCGGCAGAGCGGGAGATGCTCTCGTCCATGAGCGTGCCGCCGAGATCGTTCACGCCGGCCGCGAGGCACTGGCGGACACCCTCGGGTCCCATCTTC
>CALRXG020000169.1:0-12892 GCA_943372075.1 Bordetella parapertussis
AGATGCTTCTTGTCCGCGACCGCCTGCCTGCTGGCGACCTCGATCAGATGATGGGCATCGCTCTTGCCGATCTTCTCGGCCAGCGCAAACGTGACGGCTTCCGCCATGATCAGCCCATGGGTCGCATCGAGATTGACGCGCATCCGTGCCGCATCGACCTCGAGCCCTTCGGCGAGATCGACGATCGCGGTGAGTGCGCCCGACGTCACCAGCATCAGGCCCGGCAAGGTCGGCCATTCCGCATGCCAGGGACCGGCGCTACGCTCATGGTCCTGCACCTGCGCGGCAAAGATCGTCGCGGCGAGGTTCGGCGCCATGGTCGCAGCGCCCAGCGCGCTGGCGGCGGCGACCGGATTGCGCTTGTGCGGCATCGTGGAGGAGCCGCCGCGGCCGGCGCCCGCCGGCTCGAAGGCCTCGCCCACATCGGTCTGCATCATCAGCGAGACGTCGCGCGCGATTTTGCCGCAGCTGCCGGCGAGGATCGCGAATGCCGATGCAGCCTCCGCGATGCGGTCGCGATGGGTGTGCCAGGGCGCATCGGGTCGCGGCAGCTTAAGGGTCCAGGCCAGCGCCTCTTCCACCGCCAGTCCCTTATCGCCGAGCGCGGCGAGCGTGCCGGCGGCGCCGCCGAATTGCAGCGCCAGCGTCTCGTGGCGCAGCCGTTGCAACCGCTTGCGGGAGCGGTGCAGGGCTGCGGCATATTCGGCGAGCTTGAGGCCGAACGGCATCGGCAGCGCGTGCTGCAGCCAGGTTCGCGCCACCACCGCGGTGTTGCGATGGGCGCGTGCAAGGCCGGCAAAACCGGCAATTGCGCGATCGAGGTCGGCGAGCAGCGCATCGATTCCGGCGCGCAACGACAGCATGGTCGCGGTGTCGATGACGTCTTGGCTTGTGGCGCCCCAGTGCACATAGCGTGCCGCTTCGGCGTCGGCCTTGGCGACGTTGGCGGTGAGTACCTTCACCAGCGGGATCGCCAGATTGCCCGATTGCGTCGCGGCGTCGGCCAGCGCGACGAGGTCGAATGATTCGGCCCTGCAGGCTTGAGCAATCGGTGCCACGGCGGTCCATGGAATTATGCCGACAAGGGCCTCGGCGCGGGCCAGCGCGGCCTCGAAATCCAGCATGTTTTGTAGCGTGGCGGCATCGTCGCACACCGCGCGCATCGCGGCGCTCGACAGCATCGGCGCAAGCAGAGGAGAGAGGGCTGTGCTCATGGCGTGCGACCTAACCATTCTCGCAGCCCGCTGCCAATGCCCGCCGGCATCTCAACCGCAAGGTGGATTGGCCGATTTCGCGAGCGATCGCGCGGCTTTGCTGCGCTGCGAATATGCATCGCTCATCCTCCGAAGGTGCTCTTTTCTTTGCGTGCCGGCTGCTTTACTTGGGGGAACAGGTTTAGCTAGCGATCGAGGAGGTCCCCCATGGCCATGACAATGACCGGCGAAGTCCAGCTTGCAGCGCCGCGCCAGGCTGTGTGGGACAAGCTCAACGATCCCGAAGTGCTGAAGGCCTGCATTCCCGGCTGCGAGGAGCTGGAGAAGACCGACGAGGGCGGCTTCCGCGCCACCGCCAAGATGAAGGTCGGCCCGGTCTCGGCCCGCTTCAAGGGCAAGGTCACCTTGAGCGATCTCGATCCGCCAAACGGCTACAAGATCTCGGGTGAGGGCGAGGGCGGGGTTGCCGGCTTCGCCAAGGGCGGCGCCACGGTGGGCTTGGCCGACAAGGATGGCGGCACGCTCTTGAGCTACAACGTCGAGGCGCAGATCGGCGGCAAGCTCGCCCAGCTCGGCCAGCGCCTGATCAACGGTGCGGCCAAGAAGCTCGCCGACGAATTCTTTGCAAATTTCGCCAAGGCGGTGCAGGGTTAGAGCGTTTTCGAGCGAAGTGGGCACCCGGTTCGCGTGAAGAAAACGGGTCAGAACTAGAGTCTATCCTGCCCGTGGCCGGGTCATTCGGGCCCCGCGAGTCTTGCCGTTATGTCCTGGATGGGTGGCTCCAAAGGTTGCCCATCGCGGGGCGCACCCATATTATGCCGTCTGGAATGATTTTAAACCGCCTGCTTCGCCGATATGCGGTGGCGCAGATAAGAGAGTGCTGATGGCCAAGATTTCAATGATCGTGAACGGCAACCCCGTCAACGCGAACGTCGACCCTCGTACCCTTCTGGTCCAGTTTCTGCGCGAAAATCTGCGGCTGACAGGTACGCATGTCGGCTGCGACACCTCGCAGTGCGGCGCCTGCGTCGTGCATCTCGACGGCAAGGCGGTGAAGTCGTGTACCACGCTTGCGGTGATGGCCGACGGTCATGAGGTCAAGACCATCGAGGGGCTGGCGGCCGACGGCGCGCCGCTGCATCCGATGCAGGAGGCGTTCCGCGAGCATCACGGCCTGCAATGCGGCTTCTGCACGCCCGGCATGATCATGACCGCGGTCGACCTGGTGCATCGCAAGGGCCACGACCTCACCGATGAAGTGATCCGCGAGGAGCTGGAAGGCAATCTGTGCCGCTGCACCGGCTACCAGAACATCGTGGCTTCGATCGCCGCCGGCGCCAAGGCGATGGCCAAATCGGACCTGGCTTAACACCTCGCTCAGTCAGCAGTTCATCGCGACAAGCGATCAGGACATTCCCAGGAATTTGCCAATGTACGAATTCAAATATCATCGCCCCGGGACCGTGCGGCAGGCCGCCAACCTGCTGGTGAAGAACGAGGACGCCAAGCTGATCGCCGGCGGTCACACGCTGGTGCCGGTCATGAAGCAGCGGCTCGCGAGCCCGCCGCACCTGGTCGACCTCTCCCATATCGAAGGTCTCGATACGATCGAGATGAAGGGCCGTTCGCTGGTGATCGGCGCCACCGCCAAGCACGCCGAGGTCGCGAACTCCGCGATCGTGGGTGAGGCGATCCCGGCGCTGGCTGAGCTTGCCGGCCTGATCGGCGATCCCGCGGTGCGCCATCGCGGCACCATCGGCGGCTCGCTCGCCAACAACGACCCGACCGCCGACTATCCGGCCGCGGTGCTGGCGCTGGGCGCGACCATCGTCACCAACAAGCGCCGGCTGAAGGCCGAGGAGTATTTCCAGGGCCTGTTCTCGACCGCGTTGGAGGCCGACGAGATCATCACCAAGGTGATGTTCCCGCTGCCGAAGAAGGCGGCCTACATCAAGTTCCGCAACCAGGCCTCGCGTTATGCGTTGGTTGGCGTGTTCGTGGCCAAGCGTCCGTCCGACGTGCGGGTCGCGGTCACCGGCGCGGGCTCCGACGGCGTGTTCCGCGTCACCGCGTTCGAGGAGGCCCTGAAGAAGCGCTTCTCGCACAAGGTGCTCGACGGCATCGAGGTTTCGGCCGAAGGCCTGAACAGCGACCTGCACGGCAGCGCCGAATACCGCGCACATTTGATCGGCGTCCTGGCGCGCAGGGCGGTGGAAGCCGCCAACGCCAAGGACTAGCTAAGGACTAGATCCAAGGGACTAGATCCTGAGTGGATTCCAAGGACTAGATCTTAGGCGTGATGTTGCTAACCCCTGTTCGAAGACTGGCTGTTCCATGAGTGCATCGGCGTTACCCACTTCCGTCGATGCGCTCGAGGAGCTGTTGACGTCGCGCGGCTATCTTGCCGAGCGGTCGCTCGCGACCGTGACCTATCTCGCCCTGCGCATGGGCCGGCCGCTGTTCCTCGAAGGCGAGGCCGGCGTCGGCAAGACCGAGATCGCCAAGGTGCTGTCGGCGGCGCTCGGGCGCAAGCTGATCCGGCTGCAATGCTATGAAGGCCTCGACGTCGCCTCCGCCGTCTATGAGTGGAGCAGCGCCGCGCAGATGATCGCGATCCGGCTGGCGGAAGCTTCCGGCGATACCGACCGCGACCAGCTCGCCAGCGACATCTTCGCCGAGCGCTTCCTGATCAAGCGGCCGCTGTTGCAGGCGCTCGAGCCCGATGTTGCGGGCCCGCCGGTGCTCTTGATCGACGAGCTCGATCGCGCCGACGAGGCGTTCGAAGCATATCTGCTGGAAATCCTCAGCGACTTCCAGGTCACGATCCCCGAACTCGGCACCGTGAAGGCGCCGGCGCCGCCGATCGTCATCATCACCTCGAACCGCACCCGCGAGATCCACGACGCGCTGAAGCGCCGTTGTCTCTATCACTGGGTGGACTATCCCACGGCCGAGCGCGAGCTCGCGATCGTCAAGTCGCGGGTGCCGAACATCTCCGCAAAACTGTCGCAGCAGGTGGTGCGCTTCGTTCAGGCGCTGCGTAACCAGGATTTCTACAAGTCGCCTGGTGTCGCCGAGACCATCGACTGGGCCACCGCGCTGTCCGAGCTCGACGCCCGCTCGCTGACACCGCAAGTTGTCGGCGATACGCTGGGCGCACTGTTGAAGTACCAGGATGACATCGCGCGCATGCAGGGCGATGCGTTGCAGAAGACATTGAAGGAAGCGACGAGCGACTAGCCGTCATTCCGGGGCGCGCGCAGCGCGAGCCCGGAATCCATCGGGCCGCGTTGACGCTGGAGAATGGATTCCGGGCTCTCGCTTCGCGATCCCCGGAATGACGGGAGTGGATAGTTCGATGCCGATCAACCACCTCAATCCCCCGAGCGGCCACATGGCCGACAACGTGATCGGCTTTGCCCGCGCGCTGCGCGCGGCGGGGCTTCCCGTCGGGCCGGGTTCGGTGATCGATGCGCTCAACGCGCTGCAGCTGATCGAGGTCGGCAACCGCTCCGATTTCTACGCCACGCTGGAAGCGATCTTCGTCAAGCGCCACGAGCATGCGCTGATCTTCCATCAGGCCTTCATGCTGTTCTTCCGCGCCGCCGAGGAGTGGAAGAGCATGCTGGATTCGGTACCGCTGCCCGACCACGCCAAGAAGAAGCCGCCGCCGGCCTCGCGCCGGGTCCAGGAGGCGATGGCGCAGCCGGCCAAGAGCGAGGAGCGTCCGCAGGCCCAGGAGCAGGAGTTGAAGCTCTCGGTCTCCGACAAGGAGGTGCTGCAGAAGAAGGATTTCGCGCAGATGACCGCGGCCGAGATTGCCGAGGTGACGCGCGAGATCGCCAAGATGCGGCTGCCGCAGGCCGAGCTCGTCACCCGCCGCTATCAGCCGGACGCGCGCGGCCTGCGGCTCGACATGCGCCGCACCGTGCGCAATTCGCTGCGCACCGGCGGCGAGATCATCGATATCCGCAAGCTCGGCCGGATCGAGAAGCCGGCGCCGATCGTGGCGCTGCTCGATATCTCCGGCTCGATGAGCGAATACACCCGCCTGTTCCTGCACTTCCTGCATGCCATCACCGACGCCCGCAAGCGCGTCTCGGTGTTCCTGTTCGGCACCCGGCTGACCAATGTGACGCGCGCGTTACGGGCGCGTGACCCGGACGAGGCGCTGGCGAGCTGCACGTCCGCGGTCGAGGATTGGGCCGGCGGGACCCGGATCGCGACCTCGCTGCACACCTTCAACCAGCTCTGGGCCCGCCGGGTGCTCGGGCAGGGCGCCATCGTCCTCCTTATATCCGATGGACTAGAACGGGAGGCCGATGCCAAACTGGCCTTCGAGATGGACCGTTTGCACCGCTCTTGCCGCCGCCTGATCTGGCTCAACCCACTGCTGCGCTATTCCGGCTTCGAGGCCAAGGCGCAGGGCATCAAAATGATGCTGCCCCACGTTGACGAATTTCGCCCGGTGCATAACTTGACGTCCATCAAGGGCTTGATCGGGGCGCTGTCATCCCCGCCGCCGGCGCACCATCGCAGCCTGATCCGTTCTGTAGCCTAAGAAGCCTGACCCGATAGCAGGAGGCCACCATGCTGAACCGCGACGAAGACATCCTTCAGGCCGCCGAGACCTGGCAGAAAGAGGGCCATGGCGTGGCGCTCGCCACCGTGGTCGAGACCTGGGGGTCGGCGCCGCGCCCGGCCGGCTCCAGCCTCGTCATCAATGACGACGGCACGTTCCTGGGCAGCGTCTCCGGCGGCTGCGTCGAGGGCGCCGTCGTCACCGAGGCGCTCGACGTGATCGCGAGCGGCCAGCCCAAAATGCTCGAATTCGGCGTCGCCGACGAGACCGCCTGGAATGTCGGCCTGTCCTGCGGCGGCACCATCCGCGTCTTCGTCGAGAAGGTCGGCTAGCCGTGAAGCTCGAGATCCTGAAACAATTGAACGCCGAGCGTGCCGCGCGCCGCCCGGTGATCATCGTCACCGACACCACCAATGGCGAGCAACGCCTGGTGAAGGCTGCGGACATCGCCGCCGATCCGCTGCACGCCGAGCTCGCCAAGCAGCTCAGGATGGGCAAGAGCGGCAACGTCGAAGCATCGGGCAAGAAGCTGTTCCTCAACGTCTACGCGCCGACGGCAAAGCTCGTGATCATCGGCGCGGTCCATATCAGCCAGGCCTTGGCGCCGCTGGCGCGCTCGCTCGACTATGACGTCACGGTGGTCGATCCGCGCACCGCGTTCGCGAGCCCGGAGCGTTTCCCCGACGTGCCGCTGGTCGCCGAATGGCCCGACGTCGCGCTGCCGCCGCTCAACGTCGATCACTACACGGCGTTCGTCGCGGTGACGCACGATCCGAAGATCGACGATCCGGCGCTGCTGCACGCCTTCGACCGCGATTGCTTCTACATCGGCGCGCTCGGCTCGCGGAAGACCCATGCCAAGCGTGCCGAGCGGCTGCGCGCGCAAGGCGCGAAAGACAGCGACATCGCGCGCATCCATGCGCCGATCGGGCTCGACATCGGCGCGGTGTCGCCATCGGAGATCGCGGTTTCGATCATGGCCGAGATCACCGCGCAGCTGCGTTTGCCTCCCAAAGAAAGCTCCAAGGAAAAAGAAGAAGCGGCATGAAATTCGGTCCCGCCAGTCCGGCCGACGCGATTGGCGGCGTCACCGTGCATACGCTCCGCCAGGGTTCGCTGGTGCTCAAGAAGGGCACCAAGATCGGCCCTGACGAGGTCGAGGCGCTGACCAAGGCCGGCGTCAAGGATGTCGTCGTGGTGCGGCTGGAGGACGGCGACGTCTCCGAGGACACAGCTGCCGCCAGCATCGCGCAGGCGGTGGCGGGCGAGGGCGTCAATGTCGAGCGCGCCTTCACCGGCCGCGCCAATCTGTTCGCGGCGCGCCCCGGCGTGCTGGTGGTCGACCGCGCCGCGGTCGATCGCATCAACGGCGTGGATGAGGCCATCACCTTTGCGACGCTGTCGGCATTCAAGCCGGTAGTCGAAGGCGAGATGATCGCGACCGTCAAGCTGATCCCGTTCGGCGTCGAGGGCAAGTTGCGTGATGCCGCCGTCGCGGTCGCCGGCCGCGACGCGCTGCGGATCGCGCCCTACGTGATCAAGAAGGTCGGCGTGGTCTCGACCCTGCTGCCGGGGCTCGCGCCGAAGGTGATCGACAAGACGCTGCGCGTCACCGCCGAACGCCTCGCGCCGGCCGGTGCCACCATCATCGCCGAGCGCCGCGTGCCGCATGACGAGACCGTGCTCGCCGCATCGATCAAGGAACTGCTTTCGCTCGGCGCCGAGCTCGTCATCGTGTTCGGCGCGTCGGCGATCGCCGACCGCCGCGACGTGATTCCGGCCGCGATCACCGAGATCGGCGGCGCGATCGAGCATTTCGGCATGCCGGTCGATCCGGGCAATTTGCTCTTGATCGGCAGCGCCGGGGGTGTGCCGGTGCTGGGCGCGCCGGGCTGTGCGCGCTCCCCGGTCGAGAACGGTTTCGACTGGGTGCTGATGCGGCTGCTCGCCGGCATCAAGGTGACACGATCGGATCTCACCGGCATGGGCGTCGGCGGCCTGTTGATGGAGATCGTGACGCGGCCGCAGCCGCGCACTGGGCCGGACAGCGAAGGCAACCGGCACGTTGCCGCGATCGTGCTCGCCGCCGGCCGCTCGACCCGGATGGGCGGCCCGAACAAGTTGCTCGCCGAACTCGATGGCAAGAAGCTCGCGCGCGTTGCCGCCGAGCAGGCGCTGGCCTCGAAGGCGTCCGAGGTGATCGTCGTCACCGGGCATCAGGCCGATCTGGTCGAGCAGGCGCTCGATGGCCTCAAGGTCAGGTTCGTCCGCAATCCGGATTTCGCCGGCGGCATCGCGAGTTCGGTGAAGGCCGGCATCGCTGCGGTGTCCGACAATGTTGATGGCGCGATCGTCTGTCTCGGCGACATGCCGCTGATCGATGCGCATCTGATCGACCGCCTGATCGAGAGCTTCGCGCCCGACCGCGGCCACCTGATCGCGGTCCCGGTCAGCGAGGGCCGCCGCGGCAATCCGGTGTTGTGGTCGCGCAGATTCTTCCGGGAATTAATGACGCTCGACGGCGACATCGGTGCCCGTCACCTGATCGCCAAGCATGCCGAGGTGGTCGCGGAGGTCCCGGTCGAAGGCAACAGCGCCTTCCTCGACATTGACACCCCGCAGGCACTGGAAGCGGCGCGGCGGAGCTAACTCCATCTGCCGTCGTCCCGGCGAAGGCCTGCGCCGGGATGGAGCTTGGGCCATCAACCCGTCATTCACCATCTGGCAACGACCCCCGCGTACAGTCCGCGCCGGACTTTGGGGGATTTCCGCTTGATCATTTCGACTGCCGCCGCGCAGCGTCGCGCGCTGACTGTGCTTGTCTTGACGTTGCTGCTGGGTGCCACGCGTTTCTCCGTGGAAAACTTCATCCCCAAGGCGCGCGCGGCCGGCGCCTTCGCGGTTGGCAAATGCGGGGCTTATGGCCAGGCCTACGACTATCCCGCGGAAGGCGCGGCGCGCGCCGCCGCACTGAAGCAATGCAAGGGCGATTGCACCACCGTCACCATGAAGCGCGCCTGCGCCGCGCTCTCGATCGATATGAAGAATCCCTGCGGCGCCCATGGCTACGCGGTGGCGCCGAAGATTTCAGGCTCGCTCAATGCCGCGACCAAGAAGTGCTACGACTATGGCGGCAAGGAGTGCGTGATCCGCGCTTGGGCCTGCGACGCCAAGGGGTAGCGCGGGCTACGAGAATGACGGCGACGGTCGGCCGCTCGTTGAGCTTGCAGGAAACGAACGTCGGCGTCTGACGGGCAGGCGAGGGATGCACCGTCAGGACTGGCGTTCGCCGTCGACCTGCGGATAGATTTACCGCCATGCAGTTCGACACCAAGATCGCGGTCGTGATCCGCACCGACCTCGAGGTCTGGCAGAAGCTCAATGTCGCCTCATTCCTCGCCGGCGGCATTGCAGCCTCCTTTCCCGAATGTATCGGCGAGAACTACGAGGACGGCACGGGGACGAGATATCTCTCTTTGATCGGCCAGCCGATCCTGATCTATGGTGCCGACGGGCCTGCGCTGTCGCGGGCATTGGACCGCGCGCTGGCACGCAACGTGAAGCCCGCGCTCTACACCGAGGACATGTTCAGGACCACGCACGACGCCGCCAACCGCGAAGCGGTGAGGGCGGTGGCGCGCACCGACCTCAATTTGGTCGGCCTCGCCATCCGTGCCGAGCGCAAGGTGGTCGACAAGGTGCTCGACGGGTTGAAGTTTCATACATAGCGCGACATCGCTTTCCGCCGTCATTCCGGGGTGACGCGCAGCGTCGAGCCCGGAGTTCATTCATCCAGGAGCTATGCGGCTCAATGGATTCCGGGCTCGCGCTGCGCGCGCCCCGAAATGACGAAGAGCGTGCGGTGTTTTGATCGCGCTCAATTCGCTGAACAGCAACTTTTCGTAAGGGAACGCATTCCCTCCTATCGGATTGACTATGACTGACTAGTCAGTCATAATGTGTCCATGGCAAAACGCACGGAAAAGACGACCCGCACCGAAGCCGCCAAACGCCGGACCATGATCCGCGCCGCCGCGGCGCGGGTTCCGAAGGTGGCTTCGGCAACACTGCCCGAGGTGAAACCCGCCTCGAACCGCGCCGAGAAATCGGCGGAGCGGCGCGCTGCGATCATCGAAGCGGCGATGGACGAGTTCATCGCGCGCGGCTTCGCTGCGACGCGGCTCGATGACGTTGCCAAGCGGGCCGGCGTCGCCAAGGGCACGCTCTATCTCTACTTCAAGGACAAGGAATCGATGTTCGAGGAGCTGATCCGCACCGCGCTGGTGCCGCTGATCAGCCGCATCACCGCGTTGCCCACCGTCACCGGTCCGGTGCGCGATGCGGTGGAGGGGTTTGCCGAGACCTTCATCCGCGAGGTCGTCTCCACCCGCCGCGGCGACATCATCCGTCTGATCGTCTCGGAAGGGCCGCGCTTTCCAGCGATCGCCGATTTCTATTTCCGCGAGGTGGTGTCGAAGGGCCTGACCGGCATGAAGGCGCTGGTCCAGCTCGCGATCACGCGCGGCGAGATCAAGCAGCGCGAGCTCGGGGATTTCCCGCAACTCGTCGTCGCACCCGCGATCGTCGCGGTGATCTGGCAGAGCCTGTTCGCCCGGCACGCGCCGCTCGACGGGCTCGCGATGTTCAAGGTGCATCTCGATCTGATCTTCGGCGAACGGAGGAAGACATGACCGCGTCGCGCATGATGAAGCTGATCACGGTCGCCGCGCTGGCGGCGGCGCTTGCCGGTTGCAAGGAGAAGCGCGATCCCGGCTTCCAGGGCTGGGTCGAGGCCGACATGATCTTCGTCAGTCCTGACGAGTCCGGCCGCGTCATCAAGCTCAACGTGCGCGAGGGCGACGAGGTCAAGCCCGGCGATCTGCTTTATTCGGTCGATGACGACCTGCAGCGCGCCGATCTCAACCAGAACAACGCCACGCTCGCCAACGCGCAGCAGAGCTATGACCGCGCGGCCTCGCTGCGCGGCACCGGCGCCGGCACCCAGGCCAATCTCGATTCCGCGGTCTCGGCGCTGCGCGTCGCCGAGGCGCGCGTCGTCACCTCGCAGACCCGGCTCGACCGCCGCAAGGGTTTTGCGCCGATCGCGGGTTCGATCCAGCAGATCTATTTCCGCGAAGGCGAGATGGTGCAGGCGCAGCGGCCGGTGCTGTCGATCATGCCGCCCGGCAACATGAAGCTGCGCTTCTTCGTGCCGGAGACCGAACTCCCCAAGCTCGCGCTCGGCGACGAGGTGAGGGTGACTTGCGACAATTGCGCCGCCGACCTGACCGCAAAAATCTATTTCATTGCCACCACGGCGGAATACACGCCGCCGGTGATCTACAGCCTCGATGAGCGCAACAAGCTGGTCTATCTGATCCAGGCGCGGCCAAGCCGGCCCGATGTCCTGAGAGTCGGCCAGCCGATCAGCGTCTATCTCAATCCCAAGAAGCCGGTGGCGGACCGCAGATGAATGGCGGCCAAACCAACGCGCCCGGTATTGCCATCGACGTCAAGGGCCTGACCAAGTCGTTCAATGGACGCGAGGTGGTCCATGACCTGTCGATGCAGGTCAAGCGCGGTTCGATCTACGGCTTCCTCGGTCCCAACGGCAGCGGCAAGACCACGACCATCCGCATCCTGTGCGGCCTGCTGACGCCGGACAGCGGCGAGGGCACCTGCCTCGGCTACGACATCCGGCGCGATGCCGACAAGATCAAGCGCAAGGTCGGCTACATGACACAGCGCTTCAGCCTCTACCAGGATCTGTCGGTGCGCGAGAATCTCGAATTCGTCGCGCGGCTCTATGGTGTGCCGGACGCGCGCGGCGCCGCGGCCGAGATGATCGCGCGGATCGGGCTGAAAGGCCGCGAGGAGCAGCTCGCTGCCAATCTGTCCGGCGGCTGGAAGCAGCGGCTGGCGCTCGGCGCCTGCACGCTGCCCAATCCGCAATTGCTGCTGCTCGACGAGCCGACCGCCGGCGTCGATCCGAAGGCGCGGCGCGATTTCTGGAACGAGATCCACGCGCTCGCCGCCGAAGGCCTCACCGTGCTGGTCTCGACCCACTACATGGACGAGGCCGAGCGCTGTCACGAGATCGCCTACATCGCCTACGGCCATCTGCTCGCCCACGGCACCGTGGACGAGGTGATCGCGGCCTCCGCGCTGTCGACCTGGACGGTGACGGGCGAGGATTTCAACGGGCTGATGGCCGAGCTCACAGGCAAGCCCGGCGTCGACATGGTGGCGCCGTTCGGCACCAGCCTGCACGTCTCCGGCCGCGACAAGGCGGCGCTCGAAGCGGCGATTGCGCCCTATCGCGACAATTCGAAATGGCGCTGGCAGCCGAGCGAGCCGTCGCTCGAAGACGTCTTCATCGACCTGATGGGGCGCTCCAAGGACAATTTCCAGGGATGAGTGCCAAGGACAAGTACCATGAGTGCGACGGATACGATGCGCAATAGCGAGACCCGGGAGCCGCGGTTCGGCTTCTGGCGGCGCAGCTACGCGATGCTGGTCAAGGAGTTCATCCAGCTTCGCCGCGACCGCGTCTCGTTTGCCATGATCATCATGCTGCCGGTGTTGCAGCTCACGCTGTTCGGCTACGCCATCAACACCACGCCGCGCAACCTGCCGACCGCGGTGCTGACCCAGGAGGACACCGATCTCGGGCGGTCGATCCTGAAGGCGATGGAGAACACCGCTTATTTCCATTTCACCCGCGAGGTGCACACGGTCGAGGAGTTCGACGAGCTGCTGCAATCCGGCAAGGTGCTGTTCGGCGTCGAGATTCCGCGCGGCTTCGAGCGCGCGGTGCGGCGCGGCGACAAGCCGGCGCTGCTGGTCGCGGCCGACGCCACCGATCCGGTGGCGGCAGGCTCGGCGCTCGGTGCGCTCGGGCCGCTGGTGCAATCGGCCTTGGCGCATGATCTGCATATCGGCGATCCCCCTGACATGCCGTTCGAGATTCGCACCCATGCCCGCTACAACCCGGCCGCGGAATCCCGCCTCAACATCGTGCCCGGCCTGGTCGGCACCATCCTGACCATGACCATGCTGATCTTCACTGCGCTGTCGGTGACGCGCGAGATCGAGC
>CALRXG020000170.1:0-12857 GCA_943372075.1 Bordetella parapertussis
CCCATGTGCTCTCCAAGGCGGGGACAATGATCCGACCGGCGATGCAACCATCGTGCCTGACGGATCGCGTGGCTGACGAATTCGCGCGGCCTACCGGATCGCGCGCCGCGGCGGCATCCGCTGCTGGCTGAACGCCACGCGTGGATTGATGCCGCATGAGGCGTCGCGGCCCGACGCCGACGCCTGGCACTGCTGGTAGGTCTGGTAACCGCAATAGCCGGGATATCCCTCCTCCTTACCCTGAATGCACCAGGGATAGTCAAAGGGATCGGCTGCCGCCGCAGGCGCCGCGGAGCCGACAATCCAGCTCGTCCCGAGCGCCGCGAACGCCAGAATTGCCCGATTCGTCCTGCGCATGATCCTGCTTCCTTCCTCGATCGGCACCCGACCGCTGATGTAGGTACGCCGGCACGATCCGCGAGGTTTCCGGCCGCTGCCTCAACAAGCTGTGAGCCGACATCCAGCGTGCGATTGGGACCAAGCGACTGTCCTGTGGGGCATTCCCGGGAGGCTGGTCGACCGCGGCACCTGGGCCGGTTCGGTCGGCGGTCCCGTCACGCCGCACAAAAGGCGGCGGCCCAAACAAAAACACGAGACCCGGAGTGCCTAGGAGCCCGGGCCTCGTGTTTGATGTCCCCCGCCTCGAGTGGCGGAAGCTGAGCATGTACGTCAGGTTCCCGGCGCGATCCATTCCGGATGATTACGGTGTCCGGCCGCGCGGCCCGGCGTCACTTGCTGTAGCTGTAGAACCCCTGCCCGGTCTTGCGGCCGAGATGGCCCGCATCGACCATCTCCTTCAAGAGCGACGCCGGCCGGTATTTGGGGTCGTTGAAGCCGGTGTAGAACACCTCCATCACCGACAGCATGGTGTCGAGCCCGATCAGATCGGCGAGCGCGAGCGGGCCGATCGGATGGTTGCAGCCGAGCTTCATGCCGGCATCGATCTCTTCAGCGGTCGCGATGCCTTCCTGCAATGCGAAGATCGCCTCGTTGATCATCGGGCACAGGATGCGGTTCACGGCGAAGCCCGGGCTGTTCTTCGCGGTGATCGCAACCTTGCCGACACGCTTGGCGAACGCCTCGGCCTTGGCGACCGTGTCGTCCGAGGTCTGCAGGCCCCTGATCAGTTCGAGCAGCGCCATCACCGGGACCGGATTGAAGAAATGCATCCCGATGAAGCGATCGGGACGATCAGTGGAAGCCGCAAGGCGGGTGATCGAGATCGATGAGGTGTTGGTCGCGACCAGCGCGCTCGGCTTCAGCCCCGCGCAGAGATCCTTGAGGATCTTGACCTTCAGCTCCTCGTTCTCGGTGGCGGCCTCGATCACGAGATCGCAGGCGGCGAGCTTGGCCTTGTCGGTGGTCGCGTTGATGCGCGCGAGCGTCGCGTCGCGATCGGCAGCGGTCATCTTCTCCTTGGAGACGAGGCGATCGAGGCTGCTCCCGACCGTCTTCAGGCCGCGCTGCACCGCCGCGTCGGAGATGTCCACCATGGTGACGCCGAGCCCCGCCGCCGCGCAGATCTGCGCGATGCCGTTGCCCATGGTTCCGGCGCCGATGATGCCAACCGTCTCGATCATAGTAGCAGTCCTTCCCGTCGCTTGCGCCGCTGCGCGGCCGCATCGTCAAAAACGGCGGACCCCCGGGGGTCCGCGGATGGCGCATGAATAGCAGTCCGGTCGAACGACCGATACTGGAGGCGACGGTATTTCGGTGGGTCTACTCCGGGCGGGGCGGCTGGGGTCGCCGGGGCGGAATGGCGGTCCGTGACGGCACCTCGGTGCGCGGCGGCTCGGCGGCACGCGCGGGCTCGAACGCACGGTTGAATCTCACGATCCACCAGGCCACCCGTCCGTAGCTGCGGCGCAGCGCGGCTACGAGCCCCTCGTCGATGTCATGCTCCCGGTCCATGGCGATATCGCTAACCTCCATCCTTGAACGAACGGTGTGATCCAATCAGGCGCCGCGCAGGCGCCCGTTAGGCAATCACTAACCATTCCTCACATGCTCTTCCCCATGCGCGCCCCGTTGATCCCGACAAGCCGCAAAACCGAGCCACAGCGGCCGGTAGTCTCACGGATTGCAGCAAGTGGAATTCGCGCCGCAGCATCGTCTTGGCACGCGACTCGCGTTTTGTTGATCGAATTTTTGCACGAGCGCCGCGACCTACAAGAATTAGACGACGAGGGCCACGCCCATGCTTGCCGAAAAGTTCATTTTGCTGCTCGAGACATTGCTGCACGGCCAGACCCATTCCGACGGAAGCCCGCGCGTGGTGAGCACATCGCCGCACATCCCGGTCAAACTTCCGCCCCGCAGCCCGCCGCAGGATCACGCCGCGCACTGAACTCGCCGGCTGCGGGTCGCCAAGCCAGGCCGGGCCGATGCGCGGACAGGCGCCGCGCCCGTGATCCAGCTCATATTTGGCGCGGGCCGACTCGCGCTACACCGCAGCAGCAACAATGCGGTGGCGCGATGCGGAGCAAGACCGAACTGAACACCATCGTCGTCGCCGTGTGCGTTGCCGCGTACGCGGCGATCATGCTTGCCCATGTCGCCCTGCAGGACCTCGGCCTGTCCGCCGCAAGGACGCGCCACCTGTCGATGCTCGCTGCGCTGCTGCTCGCGCTGCCGGTCGCGCTGGATTTCCTGCGCGCACGAGCCGGCAAGGCTCGCTAGCGGGGTTCGCTGCCCGCCCGCCGCTGCTCAAGATTTCGTCGGCCAGGAGCTCGCCTCCCGCAACAATGCGCTAGGTGAAACGACGAGAATCAGCGTTAGTTTGCAACCGATCACCTCGTGGGATTTGGCGGCATGACCCGGCCCGACGTCTCCGATCGGCAGGTTTTGGATCAGAAGCTCTTGGATCAAAACATCCGCGAACTGCAGGAGTGGCTGCGCCAAGCCTGGCAGCAACTCGCCGATCCCTCCCTCACCGCATTCTCCCGCCGCGAATTGCGCAACCAGATGAAGCAATGCAACGCCGATTTGCGCCTGCAGCTTCAGGCCGCTTCCGAACGTGCAGCGATGCAGCCCGCTGCGTCCGGAAGGACGTTCGCCAGGCCGGAGCTGCGGATCCTCGCCTGAACGCGCCTTCGCGCGAGCCGGCGTCGCGCGCCGACGTCACGCATGCCGACGTGCCAAAATGCCGCGCGATCTCCTGCTGCATGCGCGCCATACGCACGCTCTGCTTGCGTGCGGATAGCCGGCAAGGCACAGCAAAACGGCGCCGGCATGCCTATATAGGCCGTCGAACAGCGGCCAACGCCGCCAAATCCTAGGGATCCCCGTGTTATATCTGGAACTTGCGACCGTGGCGGCCTTGATTGTCGTCAACGGTCTGTTGTCGATGTCGGAACTCGCCATCGTCTCCTCCCGTCCGGCGCGCCTCGCGGCGCTCGTGGAGCGAGGCGTCAATGGCTCCCGCCGCGCGCTGGCGCTGGCCTCCGACCCCGGCAAGTTCCTCTCGACGGTGCAGATCGGCATCACCCTGATCGGCGTGCTGTCGGGCGCCTTCTCGGGCGCGACGCTCGGCCAGCGGCTGACGCAATGGCTGCTCGAGATCGGGGTGTCGGCGGGCATCGCCGATGCGATCGGCGTCGGCCTCGTGGTCGGCCTGATCACCTACGCCTCGCTGATCGTCGGCGAACTGGTGCCGAAGCAGATCGCCCTGCGCGACCCCGAGCGGGTCGCCGTGCGTGTCGCCCCGGCGATGACGATGATGGCGCGGCTGTCGCTGCCGGTGGTGTGGCTACTCGACCGGTCCGGCAAGCTGCTGCTGTGGCTGCTCGGTCATCGCGAGGATGCGCAGGACCGGGTCAGCGAGGACGAGATCAAGACGCTGGTGGTGGAAGCCGAAAACGCCGGCGTGCTGGAGCCCGGTGAAAAGGAGATGATCGCCGGCGTGATGCGGCTCGGCGATCTTCCGGTTGGTGCGGTGATGACGCCGCGGCACGAAGTCAGCCTGATCGACCTGGCCGCGCCGGCGCCCGAAATCCTGGCGACGCTACAGAAGAGCAATCACTCGCGCTGCGTGGTGTTCGACGGCAATCGCGACCATGCGCTCGGCATTATCCAGGCCAAGGACGTGCTCGACGTCTACCTCGCCGGCCAGACGCCGGACGTCCGCGCGCTGACGCGCGATGCGCCGATCATCCCGGAGACCGTGGACGCCCGCGACGTGGTTGCGATCCTGCGCGACTCCGCGGTGCATATCGGCCTCGTGCATGACGAATACGGCACCTTCCAGGGTGTCGTCACCAGCGCCGACATTCTCGAGGCCATCGTCGGCGCCTTCCATACCGAGGAAGGTCCGGCCGAGCCTGCGTGGGTCAGGCGCGACGACGGCTCGTACCTGATTTCGGGCTGGATGCCGGCGCTGGAATTCAGCGAACTGCTCGGCATCGCGCTGCCCTCGCCCCGGCCCTACCAGACCGCGGCCGGTTTTCTGCTGCATGCGTTCGGCGCGATCCCCGAGGTCGGCGCGAAGACCGGCGCGCAGGGCTGGCAGTTCGAGATCGTCGACCTCGACGGAAGGCGGATCGATAAGATCCTGGCGAGCAAGCAGCCGGCGGCCTGACATTGCCAGGCGGCCGCCCTGTTGATAACCGGCAGGACAGCGAAACAGGCGGCTGCGCTGTGCTATCGGCATAGCGGCAGCCGAGCGATCCCAGAGCAAATCCCCGAATAAACCCCACGGAATTCATCCCATGCGCATTACCCTTGTCGGTTCCCGCCATTTCGGCGTGACGACCCTGAACATGCTGCGCGAGCACCACGTCACGCTGGTCCGGGTGGTCGTCCATGACGGCGAGGACCGCCTGGCGGCCGCGGCCAGGGCGGCCGGCATCGAGGTTGTCGTCCAGGCCGACCCCAAGCTGGTGACCGCCGCCGAGATCGCGCCGGGCACCGACTTGATCGTGACCGCCCACAGCCACGCCCGCGTCAGCAAGGAGGCGCTCGCCGTGGCCAAGCTCGGCGGCATCGGCTACCACCCGTCGCTGCTGCCCCGGCACCGCGGCATCGCTGCGGTGGAATGGACCATCAAGGAAGGCGATCCGATCGCCGGCGGAACCATCTATCACCTCGCCGACCGCATGGACGCCGGCGCAATCGCCGCCCAGGACTGGGTGTTCGTCAAGAAGGGCGAGACCGCTCGCGAATTATGGGAGCGCGCGCTGGCGCCGCTCGGCCTTCGCCTGCTTGCCGAGGTCATCGACTATGGCAAGGTCAACGGGGCGCTGCCGGCCAAGCCGCAGGATGAGCAGTTTGCGACCAAGGCGCCCAATCTGAGCCCTGACAAACACTGATCTACATGACAGGTATTTAAATACCTTAGATCAAGCAAGCGTGACCGAGATTCTTCGTTCCTGATCCGGAACCGAATTCACCATGATGTGTTTGAGTTCACAGGAACATTCGGGGACGCTTGCGGCGCAGCAAATTTTGAACACATTGTGACAGGATAAGCCGCGCCATCACACGAAATTACAGGGATTTGATTCATGCGTTCGATCCGCATTCGCGACCTGATTTTGGTCACTTCGGTCGCTTCGACCGCCGCCCTCACCGCCGCTCCCGCATCCGCTCAGCAGCCTTATGACGGCCTCTGGAACGTCACCGTGGTCACCAAGACCGGCAGCTGCGAACCGTCGCAGAGCTCGACCGTGACCGTCGCCGAGGGAAAGATCTCAGCACAGGGCGCCGCGATCTCCGGAACCGTCGGCAGTGGGGGACTTGTGCGGGTCTCGATCAATGGTGCATATGCGAACGGACAACTCAATGGCAACTCCGGATCGGGGAAGTGGAATGGGGCATCAGCTGGCGTACCGTGCAGCGGCCGATGGGAAGCGTCCCGTCAGTAAGATCACCAACGTATCGAGTTTCTATGCCATCGCGCGGCGGCCAGCATTAGCAGCCGCCGTTTTTTTCGCGACTGCACTAGCTAGCAGTGCTGGCCATGCGCAGTCCGGCCCATTTGCCGGCATGGCAGGCACCTGGTCGGGCAGCGGCTCGGTCACGCTCGACGACGGCTCCAGCGAGCGGATTCGCTGCCGTGCGACCTATCATGTCGGCGGACCCAGGATGAGCATGAGCCTCACCTGCGCCAGTGACGCCTACAAGTTCAATCTGGCGGCCGACGTGCAGGCCGAAGGCAACTCGGTCACCGGCAATTGGAGCGAGTCCAGCCGCAACGTCAGCGGGTCGTTGCAGGGCCGCGGCGGCGGCGGCAACTTCCAGGTCGTGGCCAGCGCCCCGGGGTTCAACGCCGACATCGCGATGCGGACCACCGGCAACCGGCAGGCCGTCACGATCAGGGCCGACAGCCAGTTCCGCGGCGCCAACATCACGCTGACGAAGTAATCGATCGCAACTTCAACAAGAAAAGCCCTCGGGTCATCCCCGAGGGCTTCTTGCTGATCGCACCGCAGTCGCCCGTGCCCGTCTCACCCGCGCTACGCGGCCGGTACGAACGCCGTGACCTCAATCTCGACCTTGGCTCGCTGATCGACCAGACCGTCGATATAGAGCAGCGTGGACGGCGGGAAATTGCGCCCGAGCGTCTCCTTCCACGCCGCGCCGATGCCGGCGCCTGCGGCTTCGTATTCACCGCGGCTGGTCAGATACCAGGTCAGGCGGACAATGTGTTCAGGGCCGGCCCCAGCCTCGTTGAGGAGCTTGATGATGCGCTTCAGCGCGGTGCCGACCTGGCCGGCCATATCGGGCTGATATTCACCCCTCTCATCCCCGCCGGTCTGCCCCGCGAGCACGATCCAGCGGCCGGGGGCGTCGAATGCGACGCCATGTGAGAAGCCGCGGGGTTTCGACCATTCGGCCGGTTGCAACACACGCATGAGCAGATCCTCCTGACTGGATTTTTTCCGACCCTGCTTAGCATCGATCGCGCAGCGGGCGCATCACCACGTCAGCAGAATTGAGCGTTGCAAATTCGGATCAGCTCGCCGATACCGGGAATCCCTCCTCGCTCTTTTCCCATCATGGACCGCACGCCCTCAAAGACCCGCGCAGCAATCTGGATGTCCGGTTGGCTCGCGATGATGCTGGTCGTGGCGGTGGCCGGGCGCGAGGCGACGCGCGAGGTCAACGTCTTCCAGCTGATGGCCGTTCGCGGCGTGCTCGGCTTCGTGATGCTGTATCCGCTGATCCGGATGAATGGCGGCTTTGCCGTCGTGAAGACCGCACGCGTGCATGTTCACATCGCGCGCAACCTGATCCACTTCTGTGCGCAGCTGGGCTGGTTCTTTGCGCTGACACTGATTCCGATCGGCCAGGTGGTCGCAATCGAATTCACGATGCCGATCTGGACCGCGATCCTCGCGGCCGGCTTCCTCGGCGAGCGGATGACGTCCCGGAAGGTCGTCGCGATCGTGCTTGGCCTGGTCGGCGTGCTGGTGATCGTGCGGCCGGCGACCGGCGCGATCAACCCGGGCCAGTTGATCGCGCTCGCTGCCGCGGTGGGATTCGGCATCTCGGTCGCGATCGTGAAGTCGCTGACCCGGACCGAGCAGACGCTTGCAATCATCTTCTGGATGCTGGTGGTGCAGTCGCTCGCAAGCCTCGGGCCCGCGCTCTATGTCTGGACCTGGCCGCCGCTCTCGACCTGGGGCTGGCTCACCGTCATCGCGTTCTGCGGCACCTTCTCGCATTATTGCATGGCGCGCGCCTTGCTCCACGCCGATGCGACCGTCGTGATCCCGATGGATTTCATCCGGGTGCCGCTGACGGCGATCGTCGGCTGGCTGATCTACGCCGAGCGGCTCGACGCGTTCACCGTGCTCGGCGCAGCAATGATCCTGGCCGGCAACCTGCTGAACTTGAGGCCCGGCGCGCGCGAGGTGGTCCGCGCGTCGTGACGTATCGGGGCCACCGGTCCAACCATCCCGGCAAAAAGCCCGGGGGTCGTCCCGGGCTCCGTTGTCTTGGACGCGTTACTTGCCGGCGGCCTTGCGCAGCGCCGCGTTGATGCGTTCCTGCCAGCCGGGGCCGCCCTGCTGGAAATACTCCAGCACATCCTGATCGATCCGCAGCGTGACCTGTTCGCGGACGCCGGGGACCGCAACGGTTTTGGGCGGGGCATCGGCGACCTTGGTGGTGGCGCGCTTGAACGCCGCCTCGGCTTCGCTGCGGGCATCGTTCAGGGTTCGCGGTCGCCTCGGCTGATCGGCCATATCCTGGATTCCTGTGTCTCAGATTCCTTCGAACAACGCCGTCGAGAGATAGCGCTCCGAGAATGACGGCACAATCGCCAGAATGGTCTTGCCCGCAGCTTCCGGCCGCTTGCCGATCTGCAGCGCCGCCGCGATCGCGGCGCCCGACGAGATACCGCCAGGAATGCCTTCGTTGCGTGCGAGCGCGCGCGAGGTCTCGATCGCGGTCGCGCTGTTGATCTTGACGATCTCGTCGATCACGGAGCGATCGAGGATGTCGGGGACGAAGCCGGCGCCGATGCCCTGGATCTTGTGCGGCGTGTGCTGGCCGCCCGACAGCACCGGGCTCTCCTCCGGCTCCACCGCGACGACCCGCAATGACGGCTTGCGCGGCTTCAGCACCTGCCCGACCCCGGTGATGGTGCCGCCGGTGCCGACGCCGGCGACGAAATAGTCGATGTTGCCGCCGGTGTCGTTCCAGATCTCCTCGGCGGTGGTGCGGCGATGGATTTCGGGATTGGCGAGGTTTTTGAACTGCTGCGGCATCACCGCGTTCGGCGTCGTGCGCACCAGTTCTTCCGCGGTCGCGATCGAGCCTTTCATGCCCTGCGCGGCCGGGGTCAGCACGATCTCGGCGCCGAGGAAAGCAAGCATCCGCCGCCGCTCGATCGACATCGATTCCGGCATCACGAGCTTCAGCCGATAGCCGCGCGACGCCGCGACATAGGCGAGCGCGATCCCGGTATTGCCCGAGGTCGGCTCGATCAGCACGGTGTCGGCGTTGATGATGCCGGCCTTCTCCATCGCCACGATCATCGCGGCACCGATGCGGTCCTTCACGCTGGCCGCCGGGTTGAAGTATTCCAGCTTGGCGAGGATCGTGGCGTTGACGCCACCCGCCTGCGGCAGCCTGCGCAGTCGCACGATCGGCGTGGAGCCGATCGCATCGACGATGGAGTCAAAGACGCGTCCGCGTCCGGGTTGCACTGCACTCGTTGTCGATGTCGCGTCCATGAAGCGGCTCCTGTCGCGGGATATGCCGGGAATGCGGTCTTTCTCTCATTAGAAGCAGCGCATCATGACGCGCAAGTGAGAAACCGCCGCGGCGTAAATTCGTTGCACCGCAAAATCAGAACCTGCGCAAATAACGTAAAACCAACGCATTTGTGTTGCGACAAGGTCAAACAAGTCGGACTATATGCTTTGCCAAGGTGCAGCTCAGAACGCAAAGGAGGTCACGATGCCAGCTCTTGCTGAGGTTCTGTCGACCGTCGCGTCTAGGCCCGATCCGCGCGGCAGCGACCTGCCGACCTGTCCGGTATGCGCGGACTCGATGATCGCCGCGGAAGCGTCCGCGTACCTTTACGACAATTTGATCAGCTATCTCTGGACCTGCGACACCTGCGGCTACGGCTTCGTCACCAAGCACACGGTGAAGCCGATCGTGTGCAACTGATCACACACGCTCACCTCGGAGCGATGTCACCGCGCGCCCATCCGGCGCGCGTTTTCGTTCTGAAATCCTCGAATGTGCCGTTTGCCACCGCGTCGCGGATGCCCTGCATCAGTTCCTGGTAGTAGGCGACGTTGATTTCGGACAGCAGCATTGCCCCGAGGGTTTCGCCTGCGCGCACCAGATGGTGCAGATAGGCGCGCGAATAGCTCCGTGCCGCCGGCCATGGGCTCTCGTCGTCGAGCGGACGCGGATCGTCGACGTGCCTGGCGTTGCGCAGGTTGATCTGCCCGAAGCGGGTGAACGCCATGCCGTGCCGTCCGTTCCGTGTCGGCATCACACAGTCGAACATGTCGACGCCGCGCGCCACGGCTTCCAGGATATCCTCCGGGGTGCCGACGCCCATCAAATAGCGCGGCCGATCCGACGGCAGCGCCGGCGCGGTCTCCTCGATCATCGCCAGCATCACCGCCTGCGGCTCGCCGACCGCGAGCCCTCCGATCGCATAACCATGAAAGCCGATGTCGGTCAGCCCGCGCGCGCTCGTGCGGCGGAGATCGGGGACGTCGCCGCCCTGCACGATGCCGAACAGCATGTAGCCGTCCGGCGCGCTATCGAAGGCGCGCTTGGAGCGCTCGGCCCAGCGCAGCGAGAGCTGCATCGCGCGCTCGATGTCGGCGCGCTCCGCCGGCAGCCGCACGCATTCGTCCATCTGCATCGCGATGTCGGATCCGAGCAGCCGCTGCACCTCGATCGAGCGCTCCGGCGACAGTTCGACCTTGGCGCCGTCGATATGCGAGCGGAAGGTCACCGCCTTCTCGGTCACCTTGCGCAGCTCCGAGAGCGACATCACCTGGAAGCCGCCGGAGTCCGTCAGCATCGGGCCGCCCCAGCCGGTGAAGCGCTGCAAGCCGCCAAGACCGGCAATGCGCTCGGCGCCCGGCCGCAGCATCAGGTGATAGGTGTTGCCGAGCACGATATCGGCCCCGGCATCGCGGACCTCGCGCCAATGCATGCCCTTCATCGCACCTGATGTGCCGACCGGCATGAATGCCGGCGTCCGCACCACGCCATGCGGCGTGGTCAGGCGCCCGGTGCGGGCAGCGCCGTCGGTCGCCAGCAGCTCGAAATGATTGGGAAGATTCATGCGGCTGCTTATTGCGTGTCGCCGGGGCCCGATCAACCCGTCCGATAACGGCTCTCGCGCGACTTCGTGAACGTGGCGGGACGCTCCGAGGCTTGCCACGGAACCGGGCCTCGGTTAAACAAAACGAAACCGTATCGTTTCATGTCAACAATAAGGCGGCGGGTTTCCCGTCGCGACTGCGATCCGCGCGAAACCTGACGAGCGAGATGTTCCCACCCTCCGCCACCCGGCCTGACGGCATCCGCCATCGGATGACTTTGGCTCGCGCGATCCGTCAACTGATCCTGCTGTGCGGCTTCACTATCGCGCTGGCGGCGTGCAGCTCGCTGCCGCGGACGCCCTACACGGCCGCGGATGCCGCCAATTCACGGGTGCTCGATCTCGACGGGCTGCGCCGTTACGCCGACGAGCCGGCGTCGAAATTCCGGCCCGAGAAGAACGACCTCGCCCCGATCAAGACCTATCTCGCGCTCTCCGGCGGCGGCGCCGACGGTGCCTATGGCGTCGGCATCCTCAATGGCTGGACCGCGGCCGGCAACCGTCCGGCCTTTTCGGTGGTCTCGGGCGTCAGCACCGGCGGGCTGATAGCCCCCTTTGCATTCCTTGGATCGCGCTACGACGAAACGCTGAGAGAGGTCTACACGTCGGGCATCGCGGAGAGCCTGTTGCAGGATCCGAGCCTGATGCGGGTGCTGTTCGGCTCCGGCCTGTTCGGCAACAAGCGGCTGCGCGAACTGGTGGCGCGCTATGTCGGCCAGGACATCCTGAGCGAGGTGGCGCGCGAAAACGCCAAGGGCCGAAAGCTCCTGATCGTCACCACCGACCTCGACACCCAGCGCACGGTGATCTGGGACATGGGACGGATCGCCGCGGTCGGAACGCCCGAAGCCTTGCAACTGTTTCGCGACGTGATGGCAGCCTCAGCCAGCATCCCGCTGGTGTTTCCACCGATCATGATCGACGCCGAGGGCCAGGGCCGCCGCTTCCAGGAGATGCATGTCGACGGCGGCGTCACCGCGCCGGTGCTGACGCTGCCGGACGCGCTGATGTTCCGGGAGCGCGCCTGGCCCGCAAGCGGCCGCATGAACATCTACATTCTCGTCAACAAGAAGCTCGAGGGAAATTTCGAGTTGGTGTCGAACTCGACGATCGACGTCGCCTCGCGCAGCATTTCCGCGATCACACAGGCGCAGACCCGCTCCGTGATCCTGTCGACCTATGATTTTGCCCGGCGCAACCGGCTGGGCTTCCATCTGTCCTATATCGAGCGCGACTATCCGGCACCGGAAACGCAGGGCTTCGACACTGCCTATATGCGTGCGCTCTACCAGTACGGCTACGACAAGGCCGCCGCGGGGCACGCCTGGACCGCGACGCCGCCCTGAAACGGCGGCTTCCGGTACCGCCGCATGGACGAATCCGCACCGCCCGGGTTATAGACCCGGACAGACCCGTCCGACACACAACGAGATGAATGGGCAATGGGATTGACGGCAACCAAGGCCAAAGCGGCGAAACGCAGCGTGACCAAGTCACGCGGCGGCCGGCCGACCCGGGATGCCGCCATCGAGCGCGACCAGCGGCTGATCGAGGTCGCCACCCGCCTGTTCCTTGAGCGCGGCTTCGATGCGACGTCGATCGACGCCGTGGCCGAGGCCGCCCGCGTCAGCAAACCTACCGTCTATGGACAGTACGGCGACAAGCGCGGGCTGTTCACCGCGGTGCTCCGGCGCGAGATTGCCCGCTGGCTGGCCCCCCTCGCCGCCGCGGCGGCCGAAGCGCGAGGCGACGGGAGCTGCGACGGCTCGGCCGAGGAACGGCTGATCGACCTCGGGCGCCAGCTATTGGTGCTGAATTGCAGCGCCGACTCCATCGCCTTCAGCAGGATACTCACCGCGCAAGCGATCAATTTCCCCGAGGTCGCCAAACTTGCCGTTGACGAGGGCTGGTCGAAAGCCGTGTCAACGACCGCGGATTTCTTCGACCATCTGGCGGACAAGGGCGTGCTCGATCTCGAGGACACCACGATCGCCGCCGAAACCTTCCTCAACATGGTGGTCGGTCACACCCACCGGATGGCGACGTTCGGGAT
>CALRXG020000171.1:0-12814 GCA_943372075.1 Bordetella parapertussis
CGACGAGATGTTCGCCAAGCAAGCCGGGTTACAAGTCGTGCTCAAGGAGGGCTATTCGGCCTCGGCGCCCGACCTCTCGGTGCTGGTGACAAAATTGAAGCGCGCCAAGGCCGACATCATCTCGCATGCCGGCTACAACCCCGACATCACGCTGTTCCTGCGCCAGGCGCGCGAGAGCGGGCTGAAGTTCAAGATGCTGTTTGGCGCCGGCGCCGGCTACAGCCAGCTCGACAAGCTGCGGACGACGTTCGGCGCCGACATCGACAATTTCTGCAACATCGACCCGGTGCCGGCGCAGCTGCTCGATCCCGCCAAGCTGGCGCCCGGGGTCGGCGACCTCACCAAGGTGATGGTTACGCGCTATCGCGAGAAGACCAGCGCCACCGAAGTGCCGCCGCACTGCTCGATGGGCTTCAACCAGACCTGGATTCTGCTCAACAACGTGCTGCCGGTCGCCAAGGAGAAATATGGCGGCTTCGATCCCGAGGCGATCCGCAAGGCGGCGCTCGACGTCGACATCCCGCCCGGCGGCACCATCCAGGGCTATGGCGTGAAATTCTATCCGCCGGATACGCCGATGTCGGGCCAGAACGAGCGCTCGACGCCTGTCGTGATGCAGAACGCCGGCGAGCGCATCACCGTGGTGTGGCCGACCAATATCAGAACGCAGGATCCGGTATTCCCGCTGCCGAAGGGATCGGTCTACGGGGCGTAGGGTTACCGATTGCAGCGGCGGCGGCGGTGCACCCTCTCCCCTTGTGGGAGAGGGTGGCTTCGATGCTCTGCATCGAAGCCGGGTGAGGGGTTCTCTCCGCGAATGACGTCTCGCAGTTGAGTATGCGGTGACAGCCCCTCATCCAGCGCGCTGCGCGCGCCACCTTCTCCCACAAGGGGAGAAGGGAAGCGGCCACACCTTCACAGCACCACCCGCCTGCCCTCGTCCGCCGCCCAATAGCCGGCATAGTTCACTTTCGTCGTCTCGTAGGCCAGCGCGAGGCCGGCGAGCGGCTGGCGGCCGGTGGCGACGCATTCCATGAAATCCTGGATCTCCTGCAGATAGCCGCGGGTCCATTCCTCCTCGAGGCAGACATATTGCCAGCCGGTTTTGCGGTCGACCTTCTCGGTGATGTAGACCGAAGCCAGCTTCTCCTCTGATGTCTGGTAGCTCGTCAGATGCGTATTCGGCGTGATGTTGGCGAACAGCGAGCCGCCGCTGGTGTAGGTCTCGATCAGATTACGCACGCCGCCCATGATCATGTCGCCGGAGAACACCGTGGCCTTGGTGCCGTCGGAGAAGGTCGCGGTCAGCGTGCCCCAATCCTCGACGTCGACCGGATTGGCCTTGATGAAGGCACGCTCCTCCGGCTTGAGAGCGGCGGTGACATTGCCGACGTCGCAGGTGACGCTTGCGACATTGATGATCTCGCCGCGGGCCTTGGCCTCGACCTGCTTGAGATAGAGCACCGCCGACAGCGGATGGCAGCCCATCCGGATCAGCGAGCCGCCGCCGGTCATCGCCCATTGCGCGGCATGCGCCGCATGCGAGCCGGAATGGCTCTCCTCGCCCTTCATGAACAGGATATTGTCGCCGGTGGCACGGATGATCTCGGCGGTCTTGGTGATCGCCGGCGCGTAGATCCAGTCCTCGGCATACATGAAGAGCTGCCCGGTCCGCTCGATCGCGGCGCGGGTCACCTCCATCTCCTCCATCACGCGCTGATACATCAGCGCCTTCGGCACGTACCTGCCGATCGGCGCCTTGTCGCCGGGCTGTCCGAAATAGCCGCTGAACGGTTTTTCGCAGATCACGTGCTTGCCGCGCTGCATGGCCTCGACGATCATCGCCGCATGCAGGTTGGGCGGCGTACAGATGTCGATGACATCGAGCTCGCGGTCGGCGATCAGCTCGGCGAAGCTGCGATAGGCGTTGGGGATCCGGTGCTTGCGCGCGAAATCATTGACATGATCGCCGCGCGCCGCGACCGCCCGCACCTCGACATCGACGCCATAGACGCGCCGGTAAGCATACATGTGCAGCTCCGAGACGAAGCCGCAGCCGGCCAGACCGATCCTGATTCTTGTCATTGACTGTCTCCGCCCTTCAAGGCGCAGAGTAGCGCTGCGCCATCACGGCGTCGAACGCATTCGCCATCGCATCCTGCGGCGGCGCCATCCCCATGAACAGCTTGAACGCGTCCGCCGACGCATTGATCGCAAGCTCGCGTCCGGTCAGCACGCTTGCGCCCCTGGCCTTGGCCGCCGTGAGGAGCGGCGTCCAGAGCGGCGTGTAGACCGCGTCGGCGACCCACATTGACGGATGCAGCAACGCAGCAGGCACCGGTGTATCGCGGCTCGGCAGCATGCCGACCGGCGTCGCATTGATGAGCCCTACGGCCCCTTGCGCCGCCGCCGCGACGCTGGCAGCGCGGACCGCATCACGATCGCGCAATTGAGTCGCGAGCTGTGCGGCCTTTGTCGCATCCGCATCGAAGATCCTGATCTCAGCAACGGCGAGGCCGGCAAGCGCGAAGGCGATCGCCTTGCCGACGCCACCGGCACCGATCAGCGCGATCGGGCCATGCGGCGTGCCGGCGAGCAGCGGTCCGATCGCGCGGGCAAAGCCCGTGGCATCGGTGTTGTGCCCGACCAGATGTGCGCCACTGACGACGATGGTGTTGACCGCGCCGATCGCGCGGGCATCTGGTGTGAGGTCATCGACGAGGTCGACGACCGCTTCCTTGTAGGGAAAGGTGACATTGACGCCGGCAAAGCCGAGCCGCCTGACGCCCTCCAGCATTGCGCGCAGATCGTCGCGCCCGGCGTCCTTCACCTCGATCAGCTGGTAGTGGCAACGGACGCCGAGCGCGGCAGCGGCCCGCTCGTGCATCGCAGGCGCCGCCGAATGCGCGATCGGATAGCCAATCAGACCGGTCAGTAAACGGTCGCGCATTGTCCCTCATGTCGGCAATGGTCAGCTCATGCGGTCGAGCCGAGCATAGCTGTCTTCCATGCCGTGCTCCATGCCGGTCGCGAGCATCGCCGCACGCGTCTCGGCATCGGGCAGCGTCATCCGCATGGTCATCACGGTGCCATCGCCGTCGGGCGCAAAGCGCGTCTCGACATGATTGTCCGGCGTCGGATCCGGCAGATGCATGCGCTCGACATGCACGATGCGGGCGAACGGCTCGAGTTCGAGATATTCGCCGGTGAGATGGAAGCCGCCGCCCTTGCCGTCGGTCCATTCGTAACGGATCTTGCCGCCAGGCCTGAGCTCGCTGATGCAAACCGGCATGGTCCAGCCTTCGGGCCCCAGCAGCCATTTCTGCAACAGCTCCGGCTCGGTGTGGGCGCGGTACACCGCCTCGGGCGGCGCGACGAAACGCCTGGTCACGACAATGTAGCGGTCGCCTTCGGTCTTCAGCGTCAACTTGCTCATGGGATGCCTTTCACGTCTCGGGCTTCATGGCGGCCAGCACTCCGTCCAGCCGGTCGTAATTGGTTTCAAGCGCCCGCCGCAGCATGCCGAGCCACTGATCGATCTCGGCGACCGCCGATGGCGCCAGCCGGCAGGGCCGCTTGGTGCCTTCAATGCGACGCACGATCAGGCCCGCCCCCTCGAGCACCTTGAGATGGCGGGAAATCGCCGGCTGGGTCATTTCGAACGGCTCGACCAGTTCCATCACTGTCGCCTCGCCCAGCGCGAGACGCGCCAGGATCGCCCGACGGGTCGGGTCGGCGAGCGCGGAGAAGGCAGCATCGAGGTTGGTCATGCTTGATCTCATATTAGTTATATAAATAAATTGTTATATAACTAATCGCGCAAGGTCAAGCGAAATCCGCCGATGCTGAAACGCGCAGCGGATTTCGGTCGTCATTTCAATGCTGGATTTACGCGCCGCTCACGGCGCGACGGCAGGTGACGGCCGGCTAGACGTCGAAGAACACCGTCTCGTTGTCGCCCTGGAGATGGACGTCGTACGTGTAGACGTTCCCGGCAGCGGCCTTCTTCGCGATCAAGGTCGCGCGGCGATCGGCCGGCACCAGCGCCAGCACGGAATCGCCGGTGTTGGCCGCTTCGTCGTCGAAATAGATCCGCGTGTAGAGATGCAGCAGCATGCCGCGCGCGAACACCGCAAGCACGATGTGCGGCGCCTGCGGCTTGCCGTCGGCATCCGGCACAACGCCCGGCTTGATGGTGTCGAAAGCATAGAAGCCGCTCTTGTCAGTGCCGACGCGGCCGAATCCCTTGAAGCTCGAATTGGGCAGCGCGCGCTTGTCCTGCGGATCGGAGAAGCGACCCTGGCTGTCGGCCTGCCAGATCTCCAGCATGCAGTCGGGGATCACGGCGCCGTCGCCGTCATAGACCTTGCCCTCGACGCGGATACGCTCGCCGGATGTATCGGGAGTCAGCAGATTGTTGCTGAAGGCGTCGTTCCATTCGTATTCGCCGTTCGGCGTCAGGCCGTATTTGAAATAGGGGCCGACGGTCTGCGAGGGGGTGATTCCATCAGGACGCTGGTTCGACACTTACTTGGTCTCCATCGGCGTGGCGTTGCGACCGCGCAGCACGATATCGAAGCGGTAGCACAGCGCCCATTCCGGCTTGGTGTTGTCGAGATCGAACGACGAGATCATCCGCGCCCGCGCCTTCTCGTCGGTCACCGAATTGAAGATCGGGTCGAACGGAAACAAGGGATCGCCGGGAAAATACATCTGCGTCACCAGACGCGAGACGAAGGAATGCCCGAACACGGAGAAGTGGATGTGCGCCGGCCGCCACGCATTGTGGTGATTGCCCCAGGGATAGGCGCCGGGCTTGATGGTGATGAACTTGTAATAGCCCTTGTCGTCGCTCTGCGTCCGTCCCGCGCCCGTGAAATTCGGATCGAGCGGCGCCGGATGCTGGTCGACGACATGGACGTAGCGGCCGCAGGCATTGGCCTGCCACAGCTCGACCAGCGTGTTCGGCACGCCGCGGCCGTCCTCGTCGAGCACATGACCATGCACGATGATGCGCTCGCCGAGCGGCTCGCCCTTGGCCTGGATGGTGAGGTCGTTGTCGTGCTCGCGCACGGTCTCATGACCATAGACCGGTCCGGTCAGTTCCGAGAGCGTGTGCCGGATCGGGATCAACGGCCTCGAGGGCGCGCGCTTCACGGTGGAGCGATAGGCCGGCGACAGCCGCGCCGGATGAGCCGCAAGCGATTGCAGCGGATACAACAGGGTCATGGCGAAGTCCTCCGCGGCCCACGCGCCCGGTGAGCTCACATCGGATCATTATAACGCATAACCAAATTGGGGAAGGGCTGTTTTCAGCCCTTCCAAGCCATTGGATTAGCTCAGCTTTTCGATCGCGACCGCGACGCCCTGGCCGACGCCGACGCACATAGTTGCCAAGGCAAGCTTCCCGCCCCGCTTCTCCATGCCGTGTACGGCGGTCAGGACCAGCCGCGCGCCGCTCATGCCGAGCGGATGGCCGAGCGCGATCGCGCCGCCATGCGGATTGACGAAATCGGCGTCTTCCTTGACCCCGAGCTGACGCAGGCAGGCGATGCCTTGCGACGCGAAGGCCTCGTTGAGCTCGATCAGGTCGAAGTCCGACACCTTGATACCGAGCCGCTCGACCAGCTTCTTGGTCGCCGGCACCGGGCCGATGCCCATGATGCGCGGCGGCACCGCGGCGGAGGCGAGGCCAAGGATCTTTGCACGCGGGGTCAGGCCGTGCCGCTTCACCGCCGCTTCCGAAGCCAAGATCATCGCAGCGGCGCCGTCATTGACGCCGGACGCGTTGCCGGCGGTCACGGTGCCCGGATTGCGCACGATCGGCTTCAGTTTTGCCAATCCTTCGAGCGTGGTCTCGGGACGCGGATGCTCGTCCTTGTCGACGGTGATGGGGCCGGCCTTGCCGCCCGGCACCTGGACAGGGACGATCTCCTCGGCGAAATAGCCCGACGCGATCGCCGCACCCGCACGCTGCTGCGAGCGGATCGCCATCGCGTCCTGATCGGCGCGCGACACCTGGAATTCCTCTGCGACGTTCTCGCCGGTCTCCGGCATCGCATCGACGCCGTACTGCGCCTTCATCAATGGATTGATAAAGCGCCAGCCGATCGTGGTGTCGTAGATATCGGACGAACGCGAAAAGGCCTCCGAAGCCTTGCCCATCACGAACGGTGCGCGCGTCATCGATTCGACGCCGCCCGCGATCGCGAAATCGATCTCGCCGGCGCGGATGGCGCGGCCGGCGGCGCCGACGGCATCGAGGCCCGACGCGCAGAGCCGGTTCAGGGTCTGGCCGGGAACCGACTCCGGCATGCCGGCAAGCAGCAATGCCATGCGCGCGACGTTGCGGTTGTCTTCGCCGGCCTGGTTGGCGCAGCCGAAATAAACCTCGTCGACCTCATTCCAATTGAGCGTCGGGTGCTTGGCCATCAGCGCCTTGATCGGAGCCGCGGCGAGGTCGTCGGCGCGCACCTTGGCAAGCGAACCGCCGAAACGGCCGATCGGAGTCCGGACGGCATCGCAAATGAACACATCACGCATTGAATCTCTCCCTGAATGCCGCGACTTAGGCGCTGGATCGGCTGGAACTTGAAAGGAGTTTTAGGAGCGTGCCCGCGGCAGGTCAATTGACGCGGCCGCGCGCCCTGCACGCATTACCGTGAGGACTGTCATAAAGGCACCGTGGACAGGGTGGAAAACCTCGCTTCCTCGGATATGACCGCGCGGCGAAATTCTGTAGTTTCCGCCTCCTCATGACGATCCAACAGCCCATCCCTGCTCCGCCCGAATCCGCTCCCGCCGCCGAGGCGCCGTCGCGCGTCACGCCGATGATGGAACAGTATCTGGAGATCAAGGCCGCACATCCCGGCCTGCTGCTGTTCTACCGGATGGGCGATTTCTACGAGCTGTTCTTCGAGGATGCCGAGATCGCCTCGAAGACGCTCGGCATCGTGCTGACCAAGCGTGGCAAGCATCAGGGCATGGACATCCCGATGTGCGGCGTGCCGGTCGAGCGCTCCGAGGACTATCTGCACCGCCTGATCGGCGCCGGACATCGTGTCGCGGTGTGCGAGCAGACCGAGAATCCCGCCGAGGCCAAGGCGCGCGGCAACAAGAGCGTGGTCCGCCGCGGCGTGGTGCGGCTGGTGACGCCGGGCACGCTGACCGAAGACACGCTGCTCGACGCCCGCACCAACAACTATCTGATCGCGATCGCGCGCGCCCGCGGCTCGGCCGGCGCCGACCGGCTCGGGCTCGCCTGGATCGACATCTCGACCTCCGAATTCATGGTGACGGAGTGCGCGACTGCGGAGCTTGCCGCGACGCTGGCGCGCATCAACCCGAACGAGGCCATCGTCACCGACGCGCTCTATGGCGACAATGAGCTGGCGCCGACCCTGCGCGAGCTGCCGTCGGTGACGCCGCTGACCCGCGACGTGTTCGACAGCGCCACGGCCGAGCGGCGGCTATGCGACTACTTTGCGGTCGCGACCATGGATGGCCTGTCCGCGATGTCGCGGCTGGAAGCGACGGCTGCGGCGGCGGCCGTCACCTATATCGATCGCACCCAGGTCGGGAAGCGTCCGCCGCTGTCGCCGCCGGCGCGCGAGGCCGCCGGCACCACGATGGCGATCGATCCGGCGACCCGCGCCAACCTCGAACTGACGCGCACGCTCGCCGGCGAGCGCCGCGGCTCGCTGCTCGATGCGATCGACTGCACTGTGACCGCGGCCGGCTCGCGCCTGCTGGCACAGCGGCTTGCAGCGCCGCTCACCGACGTCGCCGTGATCGCGCGGCGGCTCGATGCGGTCTCCGCATTCGTCGCGGACTCCGCGGCGCGCGAGGACGTCAGGACCGTGCTGCGCGCGGCGCCCGATATGTCGCGTGCGTTGGCGCGGCTCTCGGTCGGCCGCGGCGGTCCGCGCGATCTCGCCGGCCTGCGCGACGGCATCCTGGCCGCCGACCAGGCGCTGGAGCTGCTCGCACAGCTCAGCGATCCACCGGCCGAAGTTTCGACCGTGATGGCATCGCTGCAACGTCCCTCGCGCGACCTGGCGCGGGAATTCTCCCGCGCACTGTCCGAGCAATTGCCGCTGATCAAGCGCGACGGTGGCTTCGTCCGCGAAAGCTATGAGGCCGCGCTCGACGAAAGCCGCAATCTGCGCGACGCCTCGCGCCTCGTCGTCGCCGCGATGCAGGCGCGCTATGCCGAGGACACCGGCATCAAGACCTTGAAGATCCGGCACAACAATGTGCTCGGTTATTTCGTCGAGGTCACCGCGCAGCATGGCGACAAGCTGTTCGCGCCGCCGCTGAACGCGACCTTCATCCACCGCCAGACGCTGGCCGGGCAGGTCCGCTTCACAACGGCAGAGCTCGGCGAGACCGAGGCCAAAATCGCCAATGCCGGCGAGCGCGCGCTGAATCTCGAGCTCGATATCTTCGAGCGGCTGAGCGCGCTGGCGCTCGCCGCCAGCGACGATCTGCGCAACGCCGCGCATGCCTTTGCGATGCTCGACGTCGCGACGTCGCTGGCGAAACTTGCGATCGACGACAATTATGTGCGGCCCGATGTCGACGGCTCGCTCGGCTTTGCGATCGAAGGCGGACGGCATCCCGTGGTCGAGCAGGCGCTGAAGCGCGACGGCCAGCCGTTCATCGCCAATGCCTGCGATCTCTCCCCGGCACCGGCACAGAAATCCGGCCAGCTCTGGCTGATCACCGGTCCGAACATGGCCGGTAAATCGACCTTCCTGCGCCAGAACGCGTTGATCGCACTCCTTGCTCAAATTGGCAGCTATGTGCCGGCGTCGCGGGCGCGGCTCGGCATCGTCGACCGGCTGTTCTCGCGCGTCGGCGCCGCCGACGATCTGGCGCGTGGCCGTTCGACCTTCATGGTCGAGATGGTCGAGACCGCTGTGATCCTCAATCAGGCGAGCGAACGGTCGCTCGTGATCCTCGACGAGATCGGCCGCGGCACGGCAACGTTCGACGGCCTGTCGATCGCCTGGGCCGCGATCGAGCATCTGCACGAGAGCAACCGCTGCCGCACGCTGTTTGCTACCCACTATCATGAGCTCACCGCGCTCTCGGCGAAACTGCCGCGGATGTTCAACGCCACTGTGCGGGTCAAGGAATGGCAGGGCGACGTCGTGTTCCTGCACGAAGTGCTGCCGGGCTCGGCCGACCGCTCCTACGGCATCCAGGTCGCGAAACTCGCCGGCCTGCCGCCCGCCGTGATCACCCGCGCCAAATCGGTGCTGGCAAAACTCGAAGCCCAGGACCGCGGCCAGACCGCGCGCGCACTCGCCGACGATTTGCCGCTGTTCGCCGTCCCCTCGCGCGCCGCCGCCGAGGACAAGCCGCCGAGCGAGGCCGATCTGCTGGTTGAAGCGGTGAAGGCGCTGCACCCCGACGAAATGTCGCCGCGCGAGGCGCTGGATGCGCTGTATGCGCTGAGGGCGAAGCTGCCGAAGGGGTAACACCCGTCATTGCGAGCGAAGCGAGGCAATCCATCGCTCCACATGCGCGGAGAGATGGATTGCTTCGTCGCTGCGCT
Source organism: Bordetella parapertussis (assembly GCA_943372075.1). GTDB lineage: Bacteria > Pseudomonadota > Alphaproteobacteria > Rhizobiales > Xanthobacteraceae > Bradyrhizobium. The sequence continues at coordinate 9,563 of CALRXG020000171.1, forward strand.
CCTCGCAATGACGGACGTCAGACTTTCGCAACCTTCCTCCGCCCGATCTGCCACAGCGCCAGATTCCACGCGATGCAGGTGGCGAGCGCGCAACAGAGGCCGACGGACGAGCCGAATTGCAGTACCGCGACATGCAGCACGGCGATGCCGAGGCCGAAGCCGAGCAAGCCCCAGGCGCTGTTGGCGAGCACGGCGGCGGTGGCGGGGCCGCCGATCCGCGGATGCAGGATCAGCATCATCGAGGAGAACACGATCGGAAACAGCGCGATCACGCCGGTGACGCGCGGGCCGACCCAGGTCGACGCCGTGACCACGGTACCGACCAGGCTCGCGACCAGCGCGGCGCGCAAGGGAATGTCGTACCAGCGCCGCGCGATCAGCGGCATCTTGGCGACGTGCCGATACGGCTTGAGCAGCGGGATGCAGATCGCAAACGCAATCGCATTGAGGATCAGCCCGCCGGTCAGCGTCCACGCGAACTGGCGAATGATGGTGCCGAGCACGAGCCACAACGCAATCGCGCATCCCGCGCTGATCCACATGCTGAAGCGCTGCGCCAGCACCGCATACATGAGGCCCATGAAGATCGTCGCCGCATTGACCGGCAGACTCGACAGCGCGCCCTCGGCGATGAAGGCAGCGTCATGGTCGAGCGCGAGGAAGGTGTAGGACGGTCCGGCCGAGATCGGCAGGGTGGCGATCAGCGCGCCGATCACCGGCCCCGAACGCTCCGTGATGATGGACGCACTGACGACGAACGCGGCCGCAACCGCCATGCGCAGCACAAGGAGCAGGATGAAGTGGAGGTCGGGGGACATTCTCAGTCGTCCCGGCGAAGGCCGGGACCCATAACCACGACTATTCGTGTGGAGCGAAAGCCGTCGGACGGCGCGGCTTGAACCGAGGAGACACGGCGTATGGGTCCCGGCTCCCGTGCGCAATTGCGCACTAGGCCGGGACGACACCGGTTAATACAGCCTACACCCGCTGCATCGTGACCGAAACCTTCGGGCCGTTCTTGATGGTCTGGTAGACCACGCAATAGCGCTCGGTGAGTTTCAGCAAGAGATCGAGCTTGTCCTGCGGCGCGTCGGTGCCGACGTCGAAGCGGAGGCGGATCTCGCGGAAGCCGACCGGTGCCTCCTTGTCGACGCCGAGCGTGCCGCGGAAATCGAGATCGCCCTCGGCGAACACATTGCCGACCTTCAGCGGCACCTCGACCGCGGTCGCGACCGATTTCAGCGTGACGCCGGCGCACGCAACCAGCGCCTCCAGCAGCATGTCGCCGGAGCAGAGTTCGAGCCCGGAGCCACCGGTGGCGGGATGCAGGCCGGCGACCGCGAGCGCGCGGCCGGTCTCGACCTTGCAGGACAGGCTTTCATTGTCGATCGTGCCCTTGGCCTTCAACGTGATCACGGCGGCCTGGGGGTCGGTCTTGTAACGCTCCTTGATCGGAGCCTGCATTGCGCGGAGTTCGGCGGAGTCCATGGTCTTGTCTCCCGGCTGTTTTTCTTTATGCCGGTGTAAGGCCTCGGCGCGCCGATGTCACCACCACATCGCCTCGCCGGCGCTGGATTTGTCCGTGACGTCACGCACCGAACGGTCCAGCGAGCGGTCGAGCGCGGTCAGCACGCGGCGCTTGAAGCTGTCGAACAGTTCCGATTTGCGGTCGCGCGGCCGCGCCAGGTTGATGGTGATCTCCTCGAACAGCCGACCCGGCCGCGGCCGCATCACCAGCACGCGGTCGGCCAGCACCACGGCCTCGTCGACGTCGTGGGTGACCAGGATCAAGGTGGGACGGGTGTCGGCCCAGAGATCGAGCAGATGGTCCTGCAGATCGCGCCGTGTGAAGGCATCGAGCGCCGAGAACGGCTCGTCGAGCAGCAGCACTTCGGGCTGCGGCACCAGCGCGCGGGCGATCGCGACCCGCTGCGCCTGCCCGCCGGAGAGTTCACGCGGCCAGGCTGTGGCCTTGTCGGCAAGGCCGACGCGGGCCAGCGCCGCCGCGATCCGTTGGCGCCTGGGATCGGCCGGCAGATCGGCGAGGCCGAATCCGATATTGTCGGCGACGCTGAGCCAGGGCAGCAGCCGCGGCTCCTGGAAGATGATGCCGATCTTGGCGTGCGGCGAGGTGATCACCGCATTGTCGAGCGAGACCGAGCCCGTGGTCGCGCGATCGAGGCCGGCGATGGCGCGCAGCAAGGTCGACTTGCCGCAACCGGAACCGCCGATGATGGCGATGATCTCGCCGGGCGCAATCTCGGCCGAGAAGCGTTCCAGCGCGTGGACGCCGTTCGGATAGGTCTTGCCGACGTCCTTCAGGGCCAGCATCAGGCTCCTCCCCGCGCGCCGAACGCATCCTGCCAGCGCAGCAGCGGCGCGGCGGCGACCTCGATCAGCCAGTCGGTCAGCTTGCCGAGGATCGCGAAAATCACGATCGCGGCGAGGATCTGCGCCGGCTTGCCGAGCTGCTGGCCGTCGATCAGGAGATAGCCGAGCCCTTCGGAGGCACCCATGAATTCCGCGGCGACCACGAACATCCAGCCCAGGCCAAGCCCGACCCGGAGCGAAACCACATAGGCCGGCAGCACCGCCGGCAACATGATGCGGCGGATCATCGCGAAGCCGGACAGCCGGAACACGCGGCCGACCTCGACCACCTTGCGATCGACCGAGAGGATCGCGCCCATCACGCCGAGATAGATCGGAAAGAACACGCCGACCGCGATCAGCGCGACCTTCGAGGTCTCGAAGATGCCGAGCCATAGGATGAACAGCGGCACCCAGGCAATCGAGGGGATCGCGCGCAATGCCTGCACGGTCGGATCAAGCAGCCGCTTGGCGAAATCCCAATAGCCGGAGATCGCGCCCATGACGGTGCCGGCGACCACGCCGAGCGCAAAGCCCGCACCGACCCGCCACAGGGTCGCGAGGATATGGCGCGACAGATCGCCACTCCTGGCGAGATCGACGATGGTCTGGAACACCTTCGACGGCGGCGGCACCAGCCTGCCGTTGGAATAGCCGAGATCGACGATCAATTCCCAGCCGAGCGCCAGCACGACCGGCACCAAAAGACCGAGCACCGGGCGCGCAAAACGCGTCCATCTGGCCGACGCCGGACGCGGCGCGGCCGTCTGTTCCAGCGCGGGCAGGTCAACGGTCATGGCCATAGCAAGAACTATTCTTCCAGCGGGATTGCAAGGTGGGGATCGAAACACAAGTCGCGGCGCCCGCTTCCCTTCTCCCCTT
>CALRXG020000172.1:0-12761 GCA_943372075.1 Bordetella parapertussis
ATCATTTTCCCGGCGAGCTGTCACTCGGCCTCGCCCGCCGCGTCGCGCTTGCCCGCGCCTTTGCCATTGAGCCGGATTTCCTGATCCTCGACGAGCCGCTGGTCTCGCTCGACAATGCCCTCGCAGGACGGCTGCGCGACCAGGTCGCCACGCTGGTCGCCCGTCGCAGGATGATGACGCTGCTGGTCACCCACGACCTCGACGACGCGGTCCGGCTCGGCGATCGCCTGTTCTTCCTGTCGCCGCGGCCGGCCCGCATCCTTCACGTCGAAACCATCGCCGCGCAGCGCGCCGCGCGCGGCGAGCCCGAGATCGGCGAAATCAAGCAACGGCTCTCGCAGTTGGACCTTGCAAATATGTGAGCTGCCGTCATCCTTGGACAAAAGCTTAAGGGAGAGGTCGAATGTCGCGTGCTTGGATTGTCGTTGGTGTTGGATTGCTGGTGCTGCCCGCTGCCGTGCTTGCACAGAGCAAGGGCAAGGGCATTCGGCTGTGGAATCTGACCAGCGCCACGATCTCGAGCTTCGAGCTCTCGCCGGCGGGCAAGAACGAGTGGGGCCCCAACCAGACGCTCAACGACAAGGACAAGGAAGTCGATCACGACGAGCGCCTGCGCATCACCGGCGTCGAGCCGGGCCGCTACGACGCCAAGGTCGGCTACAGCGGAGCCAGGCAGTGCTTGGTCCGCGACATCGAGATCAAGGCCGACGCCGTGTTCTCGGTCTCCGACAAGGACCTCAAGGACTGCAACAAATAGCTAACCTGCGGTCGGTTCACCGTCCGTGCCAGCGCGATCATTGGGATGCGGATATTCGCAGCGCCAGCGCACCGCAGTCCATTTCGGATGCTGACCGACCCATTGCGCGATGTATGGTGGCGCGGCCATCGCACATTGCTGCAACGAGCCATTCCAGTTGAACAGCAAATGCTGCTCCTCGCAGGTCGCGGGCGACAGCACGGCACATACGGTGACGACCAGATCAATCGGGTTCATGTGCGATCCCTGAACGTGCTCATGACTTAACACGATGGAATACGTAATCAGGCAATAGATGGTTTCACAGCCCCGTGAAGCCCCATGGGAACCAGGCCTAGAAGTTCAAGCCATACACCAGCCGCGCCTGATGGCGTTCGAAATTGACCAGGTCGAGAGCAGTGTTGCTCCCTGCCCGCTGCCCCCACGCCTGGACGCTCCAGGTCGCAGTCAGGCGCGAGCGGTCGGAGAGCTGGACATAGGCCGTAGGCCCGATGAACAGCGCCTGGCCGGAGAATTCATCCAGGCCAATCCCCTCATATTTTCTGAAATAGCGCACTTCGCCACCGAGCTGAACATTCGGCCTCAGCTTGGCCATCAGCCCGAATGCGACGCCGATCGTGGCGTCCTGTTCCGCGGCACCGGTGCTCGGCATCCGCGTCCATTCCGGCTCATAGCTGACATTCAGGGCGGCGACCACGAAATTCGGAATCACCTCACGGTCGAACGCCGCTATGAATTCGGTGCCATAGCTGCGGACCGCGGCGGCGGTGGTCTCATCGACACGATCGGCATGCATCTCCAACGCCAGGGTCATGCCGAACGGCGCCACCTCGCGATCGAGGAAACGATAACGGAAATCCGCCGAGACGCCCTGCCACGACAATTGACGGCGATCGTCAAAACCCGGCACGTGGCTGATGTCGAACGCCGTGAACGACGTCCCGAGCTCGACACGAAAGTTCGGCGCCGGAACGAGCTCGATCTCCATCTCCTGATTGAGCGCGCGATAGCGGCCGCCATCCTTGGCGAAGCGTGCGGTGGTCTGGCTCTGGAATTCGCGCTCGCCCGCGTCGCCGACATCGGAGCCGATCATGAAGCCGAAGATGTGCTCGGTATCAAAACCCTCTGCGTAGGCAGCAAGCGGCAGCAACGCGGCAATGCCGGCAATCGCCGCGCAGACCACGCCCACCCAACGCGCTCTCCCGATCTCGAGATTCATTGTCCCGAACCACCGCCTCGACCCGCACTTTAGGACGAAGCGATGCGGCCCGCCAATCGCGCAGGCAGTGTCGAGCTCAATGTCTCGTGGGAAGGATCTGGGGAAGCCGGACGAGCGTCACTGGCGCTTCCGATTCCATTGGAACGGGAAAGGCTCTAGCTTGGCCGCGAAAGACGCCTGCCACGGCTCGACGCAGCCAACTGCATGAGCCGGGCAGACGGTCTCGCGTTGCTTGTCCGAGCTTACTTGCGCGCCGCGCAGGCGTACATGTTGATTTCCATGCCCACCGGCACTTCGACGATCTTCGGCGTCTTCCAGGCCATTTCCTTCTCCCAAGTATGAGTTGACGCAAGCCTCGCGCCGCTCGGCAAGCAAGGTCTGGCCTTTCCAGGGCGGTGAAGGCCCGACTTCACTGCTGGACATGCCGAAACGGACGACAGCTCGCCGACGCCTGCCCTGCACTGAAACGGCCGGGAAACTCCGACACTGATCTGTCAGGCATTTTCCGGTTGCCGGGCAGCGACGCGCCGCCAAACAAACCACATTGCACCGACCCAATCTTGCCCGAGAGCGAAATCGCCATTTTTTGTTATCCGCAGGGCCCGGCGGCAAGTCCGAGGGCCGCCCGGCAGGAATTCAGCGGCAAGCGCCTATTTGAGCAGGCGCAGCAGGGCCCGGCCGGCTCGCGACTTCAGCTCTTTCGCGTCCAGCGTACCGTCATTGTCGGGATCGGCAGCCTTGAAGCGCTGCTCGACGACCGCGAGGTATTCGTCGAGCGTTAGCGTCCCGTCGTGATCCGGGTCCGCCATCTTGAGCTCCTTCGCGGTCAGCCGTCCGCGCAACTCGCGCACGTCGAGCGTGCCGTCATGATCAGGATCCAGCTTCGCGAACAGGTCGGCGGCGGCCTTCTTGGCTTCGGCAAGGTCGACCGTGCCGTCATTGTCGGGATCGAGCATCTTGAGTGCGCTGCCCCGGCCGGATGCCGCCAAAGCGGGACCAGACAGAACGGCCATGGCCAAAGTCAAAGCGAGAGATCGGCGCGAAATCATCGTTCGTCTCCTTCGATGTCGCTCCGGCGAACGAGATGGAGCGTACCCTGCAAATCAGGGTCCAGCATAGCAGCTTCGATGCAGCTTCCTACAACCAGTGCAACCGGCAAGACCATGTCAGGTTTCGGGTGGAAAGAGAGCGTCTCACCGACCATCTGTGACGTCCGGTCGATTGCGTTGTCCTTGAACGAGCGAGGTGACGCCATGAATGGCAGATGCAGAAGCGCGTTGGGCTGCGTTGTCGCGCTCACTTTGATCGCGCCGACGTTCGCACAGAATGGAGCCCCGGCGGCGGAGGCAGTGCGGCAGCGCACGCTCACCGGCAAGGAGCGGCTCGGCCGCAAATGGACCGATGAGCAGCGCATCGACAATTGCAATGTGCCGCCGGACAAGCGGGGCACGAAGCCGCGTTCGAGCGTCTGTCCGCACGCGCCGTCGAGCTGATCGAACCGTGCGCGGTGCGGTATAGCCACGTGGTGTTGCGTATTCCACGTGACGGTAAGCTACGGACGCGCTTACGGAAAACTTGCCCCTCTCGACGAGCCTCCGCGGTCGGCTGAGGTTCGTTCACGTTTTCGTATTGACCCGTTTTGGTTTCAGGCCGATGGTTCCGTTCGCAACGTCAGGAATAGGCGTGCAGAAAAGGTTCATTGGGAGGATATGATGAGACGCATTGCGCTGGCCGCAAGCCTCGTGATTCTTGCATCTTATGGTGCAAGCGCTCAGACCACCGAACAGTTGGTCAAGGGTGCGACTGATACATCGAACGTTCTCAATTACGGAATGGGTTACAATCTTCAGCGCTTCTCGACGCTGAACCAGATCAACAAGGACACCGTCAAGAATCTGGTGCCGGTCTGGAATTACAGCCTGAACGATGACCGCAGCGAGGAATCGCAGCCGCTCGTCTACCAGGGCGTCCTCTACGTCACCACGCACAACGCCACTATCGCGGTCGACGCCAAGACCGGCAAGCAGATATGGAAGACCAAGGTCGAGTATCCCGCCGAGACGCCGCGTATCGTCTGCTGCGGCATCATCAACCGCGGCGCCGCGCTGTATGACGGCAAGGTGTTCCGCACCACCCTCGACGCCAACGTGATCGCGCTCGATGCCAAGACCGGCAAGGAGCTGTGGCGCCAGAAGGCGGCGGACATCAAGGAAGGCTACTCGATGACGGTAGCTCCGCTGGTCGCCGATGGCGTCGTGATCACCGGCATCTCCGGCGCCGAGTTCGGTACCCGCGGCTTCATCGACGGCTGGGATCCGGCAACCGGCAAGAAGCTCTGGCGTACCTACTCGATTCCGACTCCCGACGAGCCCGGTGGCGATACCTGGAAGGGCGACACCTGGAAGCTCGGCGGCGGATCGACCTGGATCACCGGCTCCTACGATCCGGAATTGAACACGGTATATTGGGGCATCGGCAATCCCGGGCCGTTCAATGCCGCCGTGCGTCCCGGCGACAACCTCTACACCTGCTCCGTACTCGCGCTTGATCCGAAGACCGGCAAGATCAAGTGGCACTACCAGTTCTCGCCGAACAATCCGTTCGACTATGACTCGGTGGCCGAGATGGTGCTCGCCGACATGAATGTCGAGGGCAAGCCGACCAAAGTGCTGATGGACGCCAACCGCAACGGCTTCTTCTACGTGCTCGACCGCACCAACGGAAAGCTGCTCGCGGCCAATCCCTATGTGAACGTCAATTGGGCGACCGGTGTCGACATGAAGACCGGACGGCCGATCGAGACCGACGTCGTCAAGGACGCGCGCGACGGCAAGAAGGTCACGGTCTATCCGTCGATCCTCGGCGGCAAGAACTGGGAGCCGATGTCGTTCAACCCGCAGACCGGCCTCGCTTATGCCAACACGCTGGCATTCGGCGGCAAGTACAAGTCCGAGCCGGCGACCTACAAGCAGGGCGAATGGTACCTCGGTATGGACCTCACCGATCCCTGGGAATGGGGCACCGGACCGCGCGGCCATCTCAAGGCGATCGATCCGATGACCGGCAAGGCGAAGTGGGAAGCGCCGAGCGACATTCCGCGCTTCTCCGGCGTGCTTTCCACCGCCGGCGGCGTGGTGTTCTCCGGTCAGCTGACCGGCGAATTCGAGGCGTTCGACGCCGACACCGGCAAGAAGCTCTGGCAGTTCCAGACCGGCTCGGGCATCGAGGGGCAACCCATCACCTGGCAGCAGGACGGCGTGCAGTATGTCGCCGTCAACTCGGGCTATGGCGGCGTCTACTCGCTGTTCTCCGGCGACGAGCGGCTGGCCAAGGTGCCACCGGGCGGCTCGCTGTGGGTTTTCGCGGTCAAGAACTGAGCGCGGAGCACACGTGACTGAAAGAGTAATCTCGTTGACGGCGGCGTTCCTTGCCGCCGTCGCGGCAACCTTGATCACGTTGATCCCGGCGGCCGCACAGCAAGTCAGTGCAATCGAACTTCAGGGACAGGTCGACCAGGGCAAGGTCACCTACGCCAAGAACTGCTCGCACTGCCATGGGCCCAACATGGTCAACTCCGGCACCATCACGCCGGACCTGCGTGCGTTTCCCGACGACAAGACACGCTTCGTAACCACCGTAAGGCAAGGCAAGAACGGCAAGATGCCGCCCTGGGCCGACATCCTGACCGAGCAGGAGATTGCGGACGTCTGGGCCTTCCTGGCGAGCCGGAGGACTCCATGAAGGCTCTCCTTGCAGGCGCGGCGACAGCGCTGCTTCTGGCAATGGCGGGAGTAGCCAATGCTGCCGACGACCCGCTCAAGATCTGCCTCGACGAGGATCTTCCGCCGCTGTCGGCACATCACCGCGGCAAGCCGGATACCGGCTTCGACGTGGCGCTCGCACAGGCCATTGCCGAGCGGCTTGGACGGCCGCTCAAGATCCAATGGTTCGAGAGCAAGCTCGACGAGGATTCGAGCCCCGCGCTCGAGGCCAACGCGCTGCTGTCGGACGGCCGCTGCTCACTGGTCGGCGGCTACGCGTTGACCAAGGACTCGCTGGTGGTGCCTGGCGTCGCCACTGCCAAGCTGCCCGACTTCGACGGCGCCACCCGCGAGGATCACCGCCGGCGGATTCCGATCGGCGTGCTGGCGCCGAGCCGGCCCTACATCTATTCGCCGATGACCGTCCTGCTCGGCCCCAAGGCCAGGGACAGGATCAAGGACCGCAAGATCACCGATATCGGCGATCTCGCCGGGCTTCGCCTCACGATCGAAAGCGGCACGCTGGGCGATGCCATTCTGATGACCTTCGACAAGGGAAAGCTGATCGACGACATCACCCACCTCGTTCCTGGGCGCAGCGACCTCCTGGGAGAGCTCGAGCGCGGCGAATACGACGCCACGCTGCTCGACCTGCGCCGCTTCGACGCCTACCGCGCGAGCCATCCCGACACCAAAATCACGGCCTCCGGCTACTATTATCCGATCGGCGCCAACCGCGGTTACGTTGCGCTCGAAACCGACAAGGCACTGCTGGACGCCGTCAATACAGTGCTCGAAGAGCTGCAGAACAAGGGGACCATCGCCCAGCTCGGCCAGGCAGCCGGCGTCACCTGGCTCGCGCCGCGCGAGCCGGCCGTCCTCGGCGATGTCTGGCAGAAGATCCTGAGCCGATGATGCGGGGCAGCTTATCTCAGATAGCTCGCCAGATTCAGGCTCTGAATCTTTGATATCGCCGAATAGGACGCGGTCAGCTGGGCCTGATAGGTCGAAAGCTGCGCCGTCACCGCGGCGACATCGACGCTGGTAAGGTCGGTCGACAGCGTCTTCGCAAAAGACTGGTAATCGCTCTGGTTCGAGCTGGCGGTCTCGATCTGCGCCGCGTCGGTCGACAGCTTTGCTTGTACGGTAGACGTCGCATCCAACGCACTGTTGGCGAGATCGAGCGCCTGGGTGATGTCGCTCGATGACAACGTCGTGCTGTTGCCAACGAACTTCAGCAGCCGCATGACCTGCTCGAAGGCGGGATTGTCGGCGGTGACGCCATAGGAGACCGACTGGCTGTCCGAAACGCGGACGGACGCGATCTCGCTGTCACCCTTGTAGTAGCTCGTATCGGCCGTGGCCAACGAGCCGGTCCCCGTTGCAAAGCTCGACAGGTCCGCCGGTGCGGTGTCGGTGCGGGCGCCGCTGAAGACATATTCGCCATCGTACTGGGTGTTGAGCAGCCCCTGCATCTGCGACAACGCCTGCTGCGAATAGTTGATCACCGAGGCCGTCGCCGTGCTGCTGCCTACGGTGGCGGCACTGAGCTGGGTACGCAGTTGGGTGATGATATCGGTCACCGAACCCACCGCCGAATACATCGCCTGCACCTTGTTGTCAGCGAGCGTGCTTGCGTCGATATAGGACTGCGCACGCGTCACCGAGACCTGCAGGTTGATGACACGCCCGGCACCGGAGCCATACCCGCCGAAATCCTCCGATTGCAGGCCGGAAGACTCCTGCACCTGCTCGTTGGCCATCGCGGCCTGCACCCGCAGCGCGCTGCTGATCATTTGATCCGACTGCGCAAAGGTGGCAACACGCATCATCATGACGACGGCCTCACGCTTAGGCTGCGGTCATTGCGGTCATCAGCGCCGAGAACATGGCGTTGATGGCCGTAATGATCTGGGACGCCGCAGCATACTTGTTCTGCAACGCGCTCAGGTTCGCGCTTTCCTGGTCGATGTTGACGCCCGACTGCGACGACAGAGTACTCGCATAGGTCGACTGCGCGGTCTGCTTGGCGGTATACGTCGCCGACGCCTGGGTCGACTTGCTGGCGACATTGGCGACGATCGCGGCCGCATAGTCGGTGAACGAGCCGGTGGTGGCGCCCAGCCCGCCGGCCATGGCGAAATTGGTCGATCCTGTCAGCGAGCTTGAAAGCGCATTCAGCACCGTTGCCGAGCCCGGTGACAGCACCGAGTTTCCAGCCGTGAGCGTGGCGGAGCTGTCGAGCGTTGCCGTCGGCAGCGCCGCCGTGCCGCTGAGGATGTCGCTACGAACCGCGATGTTCGATGCGTTGGTCCCCGTGATCAGGTCGTTGAGCCCAAAATAGTCCGAAAATCCCTGCCCCGAACTTCCGACCGAACTCGTCATCTCGTTGATGGCGACGCCGTTGCCGGATCCGGTTGCGGAAATCGTCAGATGGCCGTTGGCATCGATCGAGGCCGTCACGCCGGGCACGTTGCTGTTGATATCGCTGACGAGCGCGCCAACCGTGGTATCCGACGAGAGATTGAGGTCCTTGTAGGACACCAGATTGCCACTCTGGTCTGCAACCGCGATCCGCACCGTGCCGGTCGCCGACAACGGCGTCGTGCTGCTGACGGTGGTCGTTCCGGTCAGGCTGGTCGGCGGCGGCACCGACGAACCCATGTTCGATACGGCGTTCACGCTCGCGGTAAATTGCTGGGCAAGCTCGTCGAGCTGCGCCTGCGCGGCCGGCAGCGTCTGGTCTCGCAGGGCGACTAGCGCGCTGACCTTGCCGGAGGTGATCTGCGAGGTGATGTCGACCCCGTTGACCGTGATGGCGCTGAAGCCGCTCGAAGGCGATCCCGCGACGTAGGTCGTCGCAGCCGTGACATTGGACGTCGCCGTATAGCTCAGCGGGTGCGCCGTGCTGTCGACCAGCGCCTGCCCGGAACCGGTGTAGATCTGGAGGTCACCACTCGACGTGGTGAAATAGCTCACATTCATTTGCGACGCGAGGTCCTGCAGCGCGCTGTTGCGCTGGTCCTCGAGATCGGCGGTGGGCTGGCCGGCGGCCGCCTCCTGCTTGATCTGCTTGTTGAGGTCGGAGATCTGCTGCAGGTCGGAATTGATGTCGGTGACTGACGACGCGATATCCTGGTCGGCGTTGCCGCGCAGCTTCTGGATTCCGCTCGAGGTCTGCTGCAGCTGGGTCGTGACCGCGGAGAGCGCGCTGACCGCGTTGGCCTGCAACGACGCGCTGCTCGGCGTGCTCGCCAGCGACGACAACGCCGACTCGAATGCCGCGATCGTGTTGGCGAGCGAAGTGCCCGTCGTGGAGGTGCTGCCGCCTGCGGCGCTACCGTAGAGCTGCTCGAGCTGGGTCAGATAGCTGTTGTTGGTGTCGGCGGCGCCGAGATCGGAATCGGCACCGACCAGCGACTTCATGAGCAGCTTGTCGACCGAGCTGCTGATCCCCGTGATCGTGACGCCGGTGCCAACGCCAGCGGTGACGCTGCTGCTCTGGTTGGCGGTCTTCTCGGTATAGCCCTTGGTGTCGGCATTGGAGATATTGGCCGAGGCCACACTGATCTGGACCTGCGTGGCCGACAACCCGCTGAATGCGATGCTTCGTGCGATATCGAGCGACGACACGGCCAATACCCTCCGGCGCGACCCCGATCAGGCCCGCACGTTGGTGCCATAGGACATCGCGGGCGTGACGCGACGGCCGGCCGCGCCATAGGGCGACACGTTGGCGATCTGCTCGCGGATCGCCTGCATGATCGCCTCGATCCTGCGGTTGCTGGCATCGATCGCCGCGCGCAGCCGCATCACGTTCTCGTCCATCGCCACCCGGAGCTTCAGGATCCGCTCCATCAATTGCTCGCGCAGCACGCGATCCTGGACATTGAGATTGGCCGTCTTGCCGACCGCCTCGGCCACGCACTGCTCGAACAGGCTGGCGAGCCGGTTCTTCTCATCGACCTGCTTCAGCCGCGACGCCGGCAGGCCCTTGGCGAGTTCGACATTTTCCTCGTTCACGATCGCAATCAGATTGTCGATCAGCGAGATCAACGACCTGGCGCGCTCGTCATTGCCCGCGGGATTGATCTTGATGTTGCGTTCCGGTGTCATGTCATCGCTCCCGTTCAAGCTAGTGTCCGCGACGCATGGCGCGAACCGATTGCGCGCTGCGTCCGTAGGCGGTGATCGCCGTTACCCGGACCTTGGCCCGGTTGAGTTCCTGGTCGACCCGCGCGCATTCGCGCATCAGCAAGTCGCGCAATGTTCCGATGTCGTCTAGCAAGGCACAAAGCTGCTTCCGATCGTTCGGCTGAACGGAATCGGCCTTTGCCTTCAGCCGCCGTAGCCTGATCAGCAGACGATCACTCGCTTCTGCTGACATCATCGCGACACCGCCGAGATCAGCGTATCGAACATCTTGTTAACGGTGGTGATCACCTGCGACGCCGCCGAATAGGCCTGCTGCGCCGAGATCATGTTGGAGAACTGGCCGCTGGTGTCGGTGGTGCTGGATTCCAGCTCGCTGCCGTAGATCGTGCCCGCGCCATTGGTCCCGGAGGTCTGCAACGTGGCGTTGCCCGAGGCCGCGGTAGACGAGTACATGCCGTCGCTGGCCGCGTTCAATCCGTTGGGATCGCTGAAGGTCGCGACCGCAATCTTGTAAATGGCGATCGTCTGCCCGTTGGAGTACGTCGCATCGACCACGCCGCCCTTGCCGATCGAGATGCTGCTTAACTTGCCATAGGGAAGACCGTCAGCCGTAATGCCGGTCAAGTCGACCGCTGGCGTGGTTTCGCCTGAAGCATATTGAGTGAGGCCGTCGGTCTTGCCGACCGTACCGAGGTTGAGCGCGATGCTGCTATTGGCAGCCCCGTCGGTCCATCCGGTTACCGAGATGGTCGGCGGACTCGGGGCCGTTGAAGCGAGAGAACCGTCGCTGTTAAACGTGATGGCGACGCTCCCGCTGCTCGTTGTACCTGTCGTGGTACTCGGATTCGAAGCGAGCGTCGGGTTTCCAAAAGTTGCGGTCCAGGCGTTGGCGCCGGTCTTGGTCCAGGTGATCTGGATCGAATTGGCGGTTCCGAGCGAATCGTAGGCGGTCATCGAACTGGTGAAGGTGGCACCGGTCGCCGCATCCGACGGCAGGTTCGCCCCGATCGTCGCCTTGGTGGTAGCACTCCCGCTGGTGGCGGCCACCTGAGTATTGATCGGCCCCAGACTGGCGGCAGAAGCATTGCCGATGATGTTGCCCTGAGCGTCGGTGCGCCAGCCCTCGAGGTAATTGCCGTTGTTGACGAGATAGCCAGAATTGTCGGTGGTGAACGCGCCATTGCGCGTATAGGAGGTGGTGCCGCCAGCCGTCGCGTTGGTGGTGACGAAGAAACCGCTGCCCTGAATCGCGACATCGGTGGCGTTGGTGGTCGCGGCCAACAAGCCTTGCTGGCTGATGTTGGCACGGCCGGACACGTTGACGCCGCCGGAAGTGTATGACGTGGCGCTATTTGACGCCGTCACCAGATTGTCGAACATCGCCGACGTGGTCTTGTAGCCCGTGGTGTCGGCGTTGGAAATGTTGTCGGAAATCATTGCCAGCGACTGGCTCTGCGCATTGAGCGCCGAGATCGCCGAGGAAAGTGCACCAGTGAGACTCATGATAAAACTCCGGAAGCAATCAGGACGAGACGCCGATGATGTTGGCGGCACTGACGGGGACACCGTTGACGAGCAACGAGGGTGTCGAGCCGGAGGCATCGATCCCGGTCACCGTTCCCGTCATCGTGGTGTAGCTGAGCAGCGAATTGCCGGCTGAATCGGTCGCGGTGACCTGGATCGTGTACTGACCGCCATTGCTGAGCTGGGTGCCGCTCGTGGTCTGCCCGTTCCAGGTCAAGCTGTTCGAGCCGGCGTTGCCGGTGCCCTTGCCGCTCCACACCGTATTGCCCGAGGAATCCTGGATCGTGATCGCGACGTTGGAGGCGGCCGAGGTCAGCGAGTAGCCGAACGTCGCCGAGCCGTTGGTCAGCTCCGCGGTGTTGGTCTTCGCTTCGACGGTGTGGCCGATATAGTTGACCGAGTTGAGCGTCACGAGGCTCGAGAACGAGCTCGCCAGCGACGTCATGCTGGTGTTGATCGACTGCTGCTCGTTGAAATTGGCGTAGGAGGTGAGCTGATTGATGAAGTCGGTCGTGCTGGTGGCGTTCAGCGGATCCTGGTTCTGCAGCTCGCTGACCAGCAGGTTGAGAAAATCGCTCGAGCTCAGCCCCATCGACGCATTCGACGCGGCGCTCGAAGACGAGCTCGAGGTGGCGGAGGTTGCAGCAGAGGTTGCCGAGGAAACGGTCATGACAAAGCTCTCTTCGCCGCGGGTGAAGGCGGCGGAACGCGTGGGAACATTGGGTCGTGAAGTCGTTCGCAGATAAAACGGATGGCGCGCCGATTTCAGGCGCGGATTCATCCACGCGGAATCATTTGATTAATCGGCAGAATTTGCCGCGTCGGCGGCGGCCCTGAGGCTCGCATGCGCGCAAGGCCGCGAAGAAAGATGGAGGGCTTAAAGTGACAGGCTGATCGGCCGATCCGGCTCGGCGAGCATCAAGGCCGGCGGCGTCAATGCGGGCAACAGGCAAAGCGCCAGCAACAGCGCGGGCAACACCTTGCCCTGCTGCGCGGATTCACCGGTACCCTTAGCATCATTGCGTTGGTCGTCGGGCGCGGCCGGCTCCCTCGGCAATTTCGCCGCCGCGGTCACGATGCGATCCGCTAAGCCTTTGGGGGCGCGGACCGGCGGCGCCGCCAGCGCCCGACGGATTGCAGTCGCCTCTTCGTAGAGGGTCCGGGCCTCGGCCGAAGACGCAAGGAGCTGGACGGCGGCAAGACGTTGATCATCGGGCCAGCGGGACAGATCCTCCCCCAGCCGGTCGATCAGGTCTTCGAATGTCGCAACGTCCATCCCGCGCGCAGATCCAGCCTCGTCGCCAAGGCTGTCATAAAGCATTCGCGGGACGGCGGAAATCAATTT
>CALRXG020000173.1:0-12735 GCA_943372075.1 Bordetella parapertussis
CGGCTGCGCCAACTCCGCGCCACGCGGATGGCGATGATCTTCCAGGAGCCGATGACCGCGCTCAATCCGGTGGTGCCGGTCGGCCGCCAGATCGACGAGGTGTTGCGCGCCCATACCGATCTCGATGCCCGCGCGCGGCGCCAGAAGATCCTGGCGATGATGGAACATGTCCGGCTGCCGGATGTGGAGCGCATCTTCTCCTCCTACCCGCACCGCCTGTCGGGCGGACAGCGCCAGCGCATCATGATCGCAATGGCGCTGGTGCTGGAACCGAAGCTGCTGATCGCGGACGAGCCGACCACGGCGCTCGATGTAACAACCCAGAAACAAATCCTCACCCTGATCCGTGATTTGCAGCGCGATCACGGCACCGCAGTCCTGTTCATCACCCATGACATGGGCGTGGTGGCCGAGATCGCCGACCGCGTCGCCGTGATGCGGCACGGCCGGCTGGTCGAGGCCGGGCCGCTGCAGGATGTGCTGCGCAACCCGAAGATGGACTACACCCGCAACCTGTTATCCTCGGTGCCGAGCCTCGTGCCGCGCGCGCCGCGGCCGGAAACATCAGAGCCGGTGGTGCTGGAAGCCAATGAGCTCAGCAAGGTCTACCGGGAGCGGTCGCTGTACGGCAAAGCCCGCGAGGTCGCCGCCGCCAGCAACGTCACGCTCACTTTGCGCAAGGGCCGCACGCTCGGCATCGTCGGCGAAAGCGGCTCCGGCAAGTCGACGGTGGCGCGCTGCATCGTCCGTCTGATCGATCCCACCTCGGGCGGCGTGCGCCTCGCCGGCCGCGAGATTTCCGACCTGTCACGCCGGCTGCTGCAGCCGCATCGGCAGAAGATCCAGATCATCTTCCAGGACCCCTACCGCTCGCTCAATCCGCGCGTCACGGTCGGCGAGAGCATCGCGGAAGGCCCGATCAATTACGGCATGCCGCGCAAGGACGCGCTGGCGCGGGCCCGCGAGCTGCTCGAGCTGGTCCATTTGCCGCCCGACGCCATCTCGCGCTACCCCCACCAGTTCTCCGGCGGCCAGCGTCAGCGCATCGCGATCGCGCGGGCCCTTGCGCTCGATCCCGACGTGCTGGTCGCCGACGAGGCGGTATCCGCTCTCGACGTCTCGGTGCAGGCGCAGGTTCTGAATCTGCTCGACGAGATCCAGTCTCGGCTGGGCATCGCGCTGCTGTTCATCACGCATGACCTGCGCGTCGCCGCGCAGATTTGCGACGACGTCGCCGTGATGCAACGCGGCCGCGTCGTGGAACAGGGACCGGCGGCAGAGGTGCTGACCAATCCGCAGCAGGCCTATACCCGTGCGCTGCTCGATGCCGCTCCCGGGCGCGGCTGGGACTTCGCCAACTTCCGCCCGGTTTCCGAAGGCATTGGGGCGACGGCCTAGTCTTTAGCATTATGCCTTTAGCCTCATGCCCTGGCTCTGAGCCTTTCAATACGCCCATAGGGCATGCAAATCCGGAAGTGCTCCCCGGCTTGCGCTTGGCGCGACGACACGCTTAACGTCGCGCGCTAGAGCGTGACCTGGAAAGCGAACACCGGCTTTCGAAAGATCATACTCAAACTGAAAAGGCCAGATGATGCGATTGCTTCCAAATCGCATCATGAGCGAAGAAACGTGTCGAGACCAACTTTATGACCCGCATTGCCGTCGGCGGCTTCCTGCACGAAACCAACACCTTCGCACCGACGAAGGCGACCTATGACGACTTCGTGCACGGCGGCGGCTGGCCGTCGATGACGCGTGGCGCCGACGTGCTCAGGGTCATGCGCAAGATCAATGTCGGTCTTGCCGGGTTCGTCGAGGCCGCGGAAGCCAATGGCTGGGAGCTGGTGCCGACGCTTTTCGCCGCAGCTAGTCCATCGGCGCATGTCAGCAAGGATGCGTATGAGCGGATCGTGACGGAAATGGTCGACGGCATTGTCGCGGCCGGGCCGATCGATGCGGTCTATCTCGACCTGCACGGCGCCATGGTCACCGACCATCATGACGATGGCGAAGGCGAAACCCTCGCCCGCGTGCGCAAGGCGATCGGCAATGATGTCCCGCTGGTGGTGAGCCTCGACCTGCATGCCAACGTCTCGCCTGAGATGATCGAACATGCCGACGCGCTGATCGCCTACCGCACCTACCCGCATGTCGACATGGCCGACACCGGCCGCGCCTGTGCGCGGCATCTGGCGCTGATGCTGAAATCAAAACAGCGCTTTGCAAAAGCATTCCGGCAATTGCCGTTCCTGATCCCGATCAGCTGGCAATGCACCAACGACCAGCCCACCCGGGGCATCTACCAGAAGCTTGCTGCGCTCGAGAGCGACGCCGTGCCGACGCTGTCGTTCGCGCCGGGCTTCCCGGCCGCCGATTTCAGGGATTGCGGGCCAAGCGTATTCGCCTATGGCCGGACCCAGGCCGATGCGGATGCGGCCGCCGACAAGGTCGTCGCCCTGGTCGAAAGCCATGAAGACGATTTCGACGGCCGGATCTACTCGCCCGACGAGGGCGTGCAGCTGGCGATGGAGCTCGCGAAGTCGGCAAGCAAGCCGATCATCATCGCCGACACCCAGGACAATCCCGGCGCCGGCGGTGATTCCGACACCACAGGCATGCTGCGCGCGCTGGTGCGCAACCGGGCGAGCGCCGCGACCGGCGTGATCTACGACCCGCATTCGGCCAAGGCTGCGCACGCCGCCGGAGTCGGTGCCACCGTCACGCTCGAGCTTGGCGGCAAGTCCGGCATTCCCGGTGACGCGCCGTACAAGGAGACTTTCGTCGTCGAGCAGCTCTCGGACGGCAAGTTCGTCGCACCCGGTCCCTATTTCGGCGGCCGCGACATGGACATGGGCCCCTCGGCCTGCCTGCGGGTCGGCGACGTCCGGGTCGTGGTCGGCTCCTACAAGGCCCAGCTTGCGGACCAGTCGATGTACCGCTATGTCGGCATTGAGCCGACCGCGCAGAAGATCCTGGTCAACAAGAGCTCGGTGCATTTCCGCGCCGATTTCGAGCCGATTGCGGAGAAACTGCTGATCTGCGCCGCCCCCGGCGCGATGCCGGCCGATACCGCCACGCTGCCGTGGAAACATTTGCGTCCCGGCATTCGTATCAAGCCCAACGGCCCAATTTTCACACCCACCTCCCCATCACGCACCAACGGATAGAGAGCCATGCCGACCATTGAGCGCATCGACGGTTTTGCCGACGAACTCACCGCCATCAGACGGGATCTGCATGCCCATCCCGAGATCGGCTTCGAGGAGGTCCGCACCTCGGGCATCGTCGCCGACAAGCTCGCGAGCTGGGGCATCGAGGTGCATCGCGGCCTCGGCGGCACCGGCGTGGTCGGCGTGCTCAAGGGCAAGGGCAGCAGCAGCAAGAAGATCGGCCTGCGCGCCGACATGGACGCGCTGCCGATGGAGGAGAACACCAATCTGAAGTGGCGTTCGACGATTCCCGGCCGCTTCCACGGCTGCGGCCATGACGGTCACACCACGATGCTGCTCGGCTCGGCGCGCTATCTCGCCGAGACCCGCAACTTCGATGGCACCGTGCACTTCATCTTCCAGCCGGCCGAAGAAGGCCTCGGCGGCGCGCGCGCCATGATCAAGGACGGCCTGTTCAAGCAGTTCCCCTGCGACGAGGTCTATGGCCTGCACAATGCGCCCGACCTCAACCATGGCGAGATCGCGATCCTGCCGGGCCCGGCAATGGCCGCGGCCGACTTCTTCGACATCAGGATCCAGGGCTACGGCGCCCATGGCGCGATGCCGGAACGCTCCAAGGACGCGGTCGTCATCGCGATGACGCTCGGACAGGCATTGCAGTCGATCGTCAGCCGCAACGTCGATCCGTTGCAGGCGGCGGTGCTGTCGATCACCCAGATTCATTCGGGCTCGGCCTACAACGTCATTCCCGGCGATGCCTGGATGTGCGGCACGGTGCGCTGCTTCTCCGAGGAGATTCGCGAGCTGATCCGCAAGCGCATGCGCGAGATCTGCGCCGGCTTTGCCGCCGCATATGGTGCCGAGATCTCGGTTGAGATCCGCGACGGCTTCAGCGTGCTGGTCAATCAGGAAGAGCAGTCCCGCATTGTCGAGGAAGTCGCGCGCACCGTTGTCGATCCGGCAAAGGTGATCACCCGCTCGACGCCCAAGATGGGCAGCGAGGATTTCGCAGACATGATGCAGGCCGTTCCCGGCGCGTATTTCTGGGTCGGTCATGACGGTTCAGTGCCCGTGCACAATCCCGGTTACGTTCTCGACGACAAGATCCTGCCGATCGGCGCCAGCATGTTCGCCCGCATCATCGAGAAACGCATGCCGGCAGGTGCCCATGCATAAGCCGAAACAGGACACCATCACATCGCTGCACGATCTCTCGGCCGTCGACCTGCTCGCCGGCTATCGCGCCAAGCAGTTCTCGCCGTCCGAGGTGCTGGAGGAGATCATCTCTCAGGTCGCGACCTGGGAGCCGCACATCAAGGCGCTGTATCTCTACGACCCTGACGGCGCGCGGAAAGTTGCCAAGGCCTCGACCGAGCGCTGGCAGCAGGCCGAGCCGGCCGGCACGCTCGACGGCGTGCCCGTCACCATCAAGGATAACGTCGCGACCAAGGGTCAGCCGGTGCCGCTCGGCGCCGCGAGCGTCAAGCCCGTGCCCGCCGAAAAGGACGCGCCGCCTGCGGCGCGGCTGCGCGAAGCCGGCTGCGTGATCTTCTCCAAGACCACGATGCCGGATTACGGCATGCTGTCGTCCGGGCTGTCCTCGTTCCATCCCCTCACCCGCAATCCCTGGGATGTCAGCAAGAACCCCGGCGGCTCGAGCGCCGGCGCCGGCGCGGCGGGTGCTGCCGGCTACGGCCCGCTGCATCTCGGCACCGATATCGGCGGCTCGGTGCGGCTGCCGGCCGCCTGGTGCGGCCTCGTCGCGCTGAAGCCGAGCCTCGGCCGCGTACCGATCGACCCACCCTATGTCGGCCGCGTCGCCGGCCCGATGACCCGCACCGTCGATGACGCCGCGCTGATGATGAGCGTGCTGTCGCGCCCCGATCGTCGCGACGGCATGAGCCTGCCGGCACTCGAGGTGAACTGGAAGGCGCTGGAGAAGTCGCCGCGCAAGCTGCGCATCGGCCTGATGCTCGATGCCGGCTCCGGCCAGAAGGTCGAGAAGGAGGTTCGCGAAACCGTCGTCAAGGCGGCGAAGGCGTTCGAGTCCGCCGGCGCCGTCATCACCGAGATCGACGGCATCCTGACGCCCGAGATGCTCGAGGGGCTCGACCATTTCTGGCGCGCGCGGACCTGGGACGAGCTGTCGAAACTGTCACAGGCCGATCGCGGCAAGACGCTGCCCTATATCCTCAACTGGGCCGAGGCCGGTGCAAAACTCTCCGGCGTCGACGTGGTGCGCGGCTTCAACCAGACGATGGCGATCCGCGCCGCCGCCGCAAAGCTGTTCTGCGAGGTCGACTACGTGATCTCGCCGGTGTCGCCGGTGGTGAACTTCCCGGCGGAGTTCGCGGCGCCACTGAACGATCCGGCAAAGCCGTTCGAGCACATCTGCTTTACCGTGCCGTGGAATATGTCGGAGAATCCGGCGCTCTCGATCAACGGCGGCTACGACAAGAAGGGCTTTCCGATCGGCGTCCAGATCATCGGCCGCCGCTTCGACGACATCGGCGTGCTCGGCATGGGCAAGGCGTTCGAGGGCCTGCGCGGCCCGCAGAAGCCTTGGCCGGCGCCGCCGAAGAAGTAGCGCCTCAACACAAGTCGCGATGCGCGGAACCACGCCGCGCATCCGACTTCTTCACAAGGGATGATTGCCGGGTTAACTGGATGGAGACGCGCGCGAGCGCCGTTCATTCAAGAAACCGAGAGGAAATCATCCCCATGGCGTATGAGACGATCAAGTACGAGGTCGCCGAGCAGATCCTGACCATCACGCTGAACCGGCCCGACAAGCTCAACGCCTTCAATGCCACGATGCAGCAGGAGCTGATCGACGCGTTCGACAAAGCCGACAAGGACGACGACGTCAGGGCGATCATCGTGACCGGCGAAGGCCGCGGCTTCTGCGCCGGCGCCGACCTCTCCTCCGGCGCCAACACCTTCGACCGCGATGCGCGGCGCGGCCCGGTCAAGCGCAATGCCGATGGCAGTGTCGACTACAGCGATCCGCAGGTGCGCGATGGCGGCGGCCAGGTGACGCTGCGCATCTTCAAGTGCCTGAAGCCGGTGATCGCCGCGGTGAACGGTCCCGCGGTCGGCATCGGCGTCACCATGCAGCTGGCGATGGACATCCGCATTGCATCCGAGGCCGCGCGCTTCGGCTTCGTGTTTTCCCAGCGCGGCATCGTGCCGGAAGCCGCCTCGAGCTGGTTCCTGCCGCGCATCGTCGGCATCTCGCAGGCGCTGGAATGGTGCTACTCCGGCCGCGTCTTCCCGGCGCAGGAAGCCCTCGCCGGCCGGCTGGTCAGCAAGGTGGTGGCCCCGGATGACCTGCTGCCGACCGCGCGCGCGCTGGCCAAGGAGTTCGCGGCCAAGACCGCGCCGGTGTCGGTGGCGCTGATCCGCCAGATGATGTGGCGCATGATGGGCGCCGACGATCCGATGGAAGCGCACAAGGTCGACAGCCGCGGCATCTATGCCCGCGGCCGCTCCGACGACGTCAAGGAAGGCGTGGTCTCGTTCCTGGAGAAGCGCCCCGCGCAGTTCAAGAACAAGGTGTCGTCGGACATGCCCGACTATTTCCCGTGGTGGCAAGAGCGCGAGTATAAGTGAGCGAACGGCGTCCCGCGACGTCCAGACCCGACGGCGTCGTCCTGCTGCACGGCATCAGCAGGACGGCGCGCTCGTTTCGCAAGATGGAGCTGGCGCTGCGAGACGCCGGCTTTGCCACCCTCAACCTCGACTATGACAGCCGACGCAAGCCGCTCGGCACGCTGGCCGAAGATATTCATCCGGCGATCGATCGTTTCGCCGAAGGCCTCGATGGCTCGGTCCATTTCGTCTGTCATTCGATGGGTGGCCTGCTGGCCCGCGTGTACCTCGCACGACACCGCCCCGCGCAACTCGGCCGCGTCGTGATGCTGGGCACACCGAACGGCGGCAGCGAGATCGCCGACCGCCTGAAGAACCTCACAGCCTATCGCGCCTTCTTCGGACCGGCCGGCCAGCAACTCGTCACCCGCCGCGATGCCGCGACCAGCGCGCTGCTGCCCGCCATCGATTATGAGGCCGGCATCATCGCGGGCAACCGCTCGGTCTATCCGATCACGTCGATGGGCCTGCCGCGGCCGCATGACGGACGGGTGTCGGTCTCCAACACCAGGCTCGACGGCATGGCCGACCACATCGTGATCCGCACCTCGCATCCCTGGCTGGTGCGAAGCGGCGAAGCGATCGCGCAGACGATTGCGTTTTTGCGAGAGGGAAAGTTCGCAAGCGAGGAGTGAAGCGACGAAGCAATCCATACCGCCCACACGGTGAGCATGGATTGCTTCGCTCCGCTCGCAATGACGGTTATCGAGTGATCAGCGCCACACGCCCGATCGCCTTGCGTTCGATCAGCAATCGCATCGCCTTCGCGTAATCCTCCAGCGGCAGCCGGTGTGAGATATTTGGCCGCACCCGGCCGGCCTCGGCCCATTCGCTCAGCGCCTTGAACCGGACCTCGCCAAGTGCGGGGTTTTTCCGCACCGCCTCGCCGGCGCGCACGCCGAGCACGCTCGCGCCCTTGATCATCAACAGATTGGTGCGGGCGAGGCCGATGCCGCCGGTGAAGCCGACGACGAGAATCCGCGCGCCCCAGTTGATACAGCGCATCGAACTCTCGAACACCTCGCCGCCGACCGGATCGAACACGAGGTCGGCGCCGCGGCCATCGGTGAGACGTTTCACCGCATCGCGGAACGGCTCGCGCGCATAGAGCACGAGATGATCCGCGCCGCGTTGCCTGGCGATCGCCAGCTTCTCTTCGGATGATGCCGCCGCGATCACGGTGGCACCGAGCAGCTTGCCGATCTCGACCGCGGCAAGCCCGACGCCGCCGCCGGCGCCGTGCACCAGCAGCACTTCACCCGGCTTGATCTGCCCACGGTCGATCAGCGCGTGATACGCCGTGCCGTGCGCGGCAAGGAAGGTCGCGCCCTCGGCATAGTCGAAGGTCGACGGTATCGGCACCAGCTGCGACGGTGTTGCAACGGTCTCGTCGCAATAGGCACCGAAGCGCATCTTGACGATCACCTTGTCGCCGACGGCTACGCCTGAGGCACCATTGACCTCGACGACATCGCCGGCCGCTTCCGAGCCCGGCGTGAACGGCAGCGGCGGCTTGAGCTGGTACTCGCCGGCGGCCATCAGGATGTCGGGGAAATTGATCCCGGCGGCACGGATCGCAATGCGCGCCTCGCCCGGCTTCAAGGGCACCGAGGCAAAGCTCTCCAATTGCAGGCGCTCGGGCGGCCCGAGCTCGCGGCAGACAACGGCTTTCGGCATCAGGCGGCCCGCGCCTTGAGACGTGCCAGCGCTTCCCGGATCAACGGCATGCGGTCATTGCCGAAATACATGTCGGTCTTGTCGAGATAGATCGTGGGTGAGCCGAATGCGCCACGCGCCACGGCCTCTTCGGTGTTGGCCTTGAGCTGGTCCTTGATGGCCTGATCGCCGATGCCGGCAAAGAACTTTGCGGGATCGATCCCTGTCCTGGTGCAGATCTCGGTCAGCACCGCATCCTGCGAGATGTCCTTGTCGTCGCCCCAATAGGTCTCGAACACGGCGCGCGCGAACGGCACCATCTTCTCGTTGCCGAGCCAGATGCAACCGCGCATCGCCTTGACGCTGTTCACCGGAAACACGGTCGGCGGCATCTTGATCGCAAGACCGGCCGAACGCGCCCAGTCGGCGAGATCCTTCTTCATGTAGCGCGCCTTCAACGGCACCGGCGTTTCGCGCTGCGCGTAGACCGAGGGATTGACGGTGTTGAAGATGCCGCCGACCAGAATCGGCCGCCAGGTGATCGGAGCGTCGAACTCCTTGGCGACCGGCTGGATGTTATGCCAGGCCAGATAAGTCCACGGGCTGGAGCAGTCGAAGAAGAATTCGATCATGGGCGTTTCCTTAGGTTGGTGTTGTCTCACTTTCGTCATTCCGGGGCGCGCCGCTTGGCGCGAGCCCGGAATCCATACTCACGATGGTGGTTATGGATTCCGGGCTCGTCGCTTCGCGCCGCCCCGGAATGACAAAGTATCATTTCTTCTCGACCAGCTCCTTGGCACGCTGGCCGAACATGTTCTTGCGCGATTCCTCGTCGAACGGCTCCTTGACGAACTTCCCGATCGCAAGACCCGCCTGCACCTGCGGCCGCGCCCGAACGGTCGCATACCAGCGCTTGATGTTCGGATAATCGTCGAGCGTGAAACCCTGCGCCTTGTGGGTCATGGTCCAGGGGAAGCAGGCGATGTCGGCGATCGAATAGTCGTCACCGGCGATATAGGCGCCGGTCTTGCCGAGCTGGCGGTCGAGCACGCCATAGAGCCGCGCCGCCTCGTCGCGGTAGCGCTCGATCGCATAGGGAATCTTCTCGGCCGCATAGAGCGCGAAATGGCCGTGCTGGCCGAGCATCGGCCCCAAGCCAGCCATCTGCCACATCACCCATTGGATGACGTTCGACCGCGCACGCAACTCCCTGGACAGGAAACGGCCGGTCTTGTCGGCGAGATAGATCAGGATCGCGCCGGTCTCGAACACCGAAAACGGTCCGCCGCCGTCGGCCGGCTGGTGGTCGACGATCGCGGGGATGCGGTTGTTCGGGCTGATCGCCAGGAATTCCGGTCGGAACTGCTCGCCGGCGCGGATGTTCACCGGGATCACCTTGTAGGGCAGCCCCAGCTCCTCCAGCATGATCGAGATCTTCCAGCCGTTCGGCGTCGGCGCGTAGTGCAGGTCGATCATCGGCGTCTATTCCCCGTCACAAAGACTTTTGTTGTTCTGTACGTGCACTCTAGGACATGGCACACAGGCGCTCAATCCGAACCCACCGGGAGGCTCCCATGCTGTTTCCAACCACGATCGCAGGCTCCCTGCCCAAGCCGGAATGGCTGGCCGAGCCGAACATGCTGTGGGCACCATGGAAATCCGAAGGCGCCGAACTCGCCCGTGCCAAGCGCGACGCCACCGTGCTGGCAGTCAAGTTGCAGGAAGATGCCGGCGTCGACATCGTCACCGAGGGCGAACAGGCCCGCCAGCACTTCGTGCACGGTTTCCTCGAGCGGATCGAGGGGATCGACTTCGCCCATAAGGTCGAGATGGGCATCCGCAAGGACCGCTACAAAGCCATGGTGCCGCAGGTGGTCGCACCGCTGCAGCTCAAGGGCCGTGTCCACGAGGGTGAGGCCCGCGCCGCGCGCGCCCACACCAAAAACCGGCTGAAATTCACGATGCCCGGCCCGATGACGATCATCGACACCATCGCCGACAAATATTACGGCGACCGCGTCAAGATGGCGTTCGCCTTTGCGGAGTTGCTGAACCAGGAAGCCAAGGCGTTGCAAGCCGACGGCGTCGACATGATCCAGTTCGACGAGCCTGCGTTCAACGTCTACATGGACGAGGTGCGCGATTGGGGCATCAAGGCGCTGGAGCGCGCAGCCGAGGGTCTGACCTGCGCCACCGCCGTGCACATCTGCTACGGCTACGGCATCAAGGCCAACACCGACTGGAAGCAGACGCTCGGCGGCGAATGGCGCCAGTACGAAGAGACCTTCCCGGTGATCGACAAGAGCACGATCCAGCAGGTCGCGATCGAATGCCGCAATTCGAAAGTGCCGATCGAACTGCTCGCCGCGCTCCCCGGCAAGATCGTGCAGGCCGGCGTGATCGACGTTGCGAGCGACGAGATCGAAACCGCTGAGGATGTCGTCAAGGTGATCGAGGCGGTCGCGAAGCATGTGCCGAAGGGCAACATCATCGCAACGACCAATTGCGGCATGGCGCCGATGCGGCGGGATATCGCCGAAGCCAAGCTGATCGCGCTCGGTGATGGTGCGAAACTGGCACGGCAGCGGCTGGCGTGAGCGCGGCGCCAGCGGCTCAGCCCAAAGCAGCCGCTGCGCTCGGATGCAGCACCGGCCGATAGCCGGCCTGAAATGCACGAACGGTCGACGGCGGCGTCAGCAGCATCGCGGGCGCGGTCACGTCCGCGCACTCGTAGCCGGCGAACGACCAGCGCGACGTCTTGCCACCGGCTATGAGATAGCTTTGCGCGTTCGCCTGAACCATCGTGCCATCGGGTAGCTCGGCGAGTGGCACCGGCAACGGATGCAGCCGCTTCCTCCTACGATCCAGCCGTTCGGCGTGCAGCACCGCATCCATCGCCTTGGCGCTGAGATCGCTCGCGCCATTGCCGTTCTCCCAAGCGGCGCGAAACCGGTTGGCGTCGTCGCGGCGGCAGTAGAAGCAAGGCCGGTGTCCGGCCGCGAAAGCGGTGGCTTCGTCGAGGAAGAACAGCTCGGTCCAGCTCTGCCGGCTCATCACCTCGCGCCGCCGCCCCCTGAACTCGCAGACGCAGGTAAGCCACGCCGGCGACGACCAGCGCTTGTTCAAAAGCGTTCGGGTCGCGGGATCGTGGATGATGCCGCGATTGCCGGTGAAGGTGCCGCGGTGCGCGGACGCGACGATCTCGCCTGTCGGTGTGACGCGGTTTTGCAGGGGCATGGCACAGCTCTAACCACGATCGTCATTGTGAAGAGCGCAGCGACCAAGCAATCCATCGTACCGCATATGCGGAAGCATGGATTGCTTCGCTGCGCTCGCAACGACGGTTATCTCATGCCGCCCCGTCGCGGATCGGTGGCTGGAACGACAGTGCGGTATCCCAAGGGAAGAAGATCCAGGTGTCCTGCGACACCTCGGTGATGAAGGTGTCGACCAGCGGGCGTCCCTTGGGCTTGGCGTAAACCGTGGCGAAATGCGCGTCCGGCAGCAGCTCGCGGACCAGCTTGCCGGTCTTGCCGGTATCGACGAGGTCATCGACGATCAAGAGCCCCTTGCCGGTGCCGCCGCCGAGCTTGGCGGTCTGCTCCGAAATGCCCTTGAGCACTTTCAGGTCGCCCTGCTTGTCGTGATCGTAGCTGGCGACGCAGACGGTATCGATGATCCGCAAGCCGAGCTCGCGCGCCACGATCGCGGCCGGCACCAGCCCGCCGCGGGTGATCGCGACCACCGCATGGAACGGACCGACCTCGTTGAGCCGCCAGGTCAGCGCCCGGCAATCCCGGTGGAATTGATCCCACGAGACCGGGAACGGCCTGCCGGCCCGGTCCTGCGCGCTTGGTTCAGAACTTTTCTCGACCATGTCGTCTCAACCCGCCGGCTTCTTTTGCGCGGCCTGCACCTGCTTCAACATCTCCTTCACCGCGGCCATCGCCGCGGCGAGCTTCTCCGGATCGCGCGAGCGGACCACCAGATTGGTGTTCGGCTTCTGGTTCTCGTCCTGGAACGGATAGCTGCCGATGATGGTGTCGGGATGGGCTTCGGCGATCGCCCGGAGCGGGCCGCCGATGTCGCCTTCCCGCGCGTCGGCACGGACCGAATCCGACAGCATCCGCACGCCCGACTTCAGAGTCGGCGCCACGATGTCCATCATCGCCTGCATGATGGTCGGAATGCCCGCCATCACGATGACATTGCCGAGCTTGAAGCCCGGCGCCAGGATGTTCGCGCTCTGGATCAGCTC
>CALRXG020000174.1:0-12707 GCA_943372075.1 Bordetella parapertussis
TTCATCAGCTCGAGCGCGATCCTCGGCGCCGCATTGCTCCGCTCGGCGGCAACCTGGTCGAGCCGGCCTGCGAAACGGGTCAGCAATGCAAGCACGGCCTGGAATTTCGGCGTGCTCACGCCTGCGGTCAGCTCCGCAGGCCGGTAGGCCGGGCTCATCGCGCTCGGGTGCAAATCCACGATCACGCCAAGATCGGCGGCGATCAGGTCGCGGACGGCGGCGATGACGAGATCATCCAGCCGGGCGCGGCTTGCGCTATCGAATGCCAGGAACGGACCGACGTCGACGACGAGACGCACGAAGTCGAATCCTGCATCGTGGATCGCCTGACGCTGGTCCGCGCCGAACTGAAACCGCGGCGCGGAGAACGCCGGATGCACATAGGAGCCATCCTCGTGCACGTCGGCCCATCCGAACGCATGCGCGACGCCGATCCCGCGACGGAAGCCGGGAAGCTCGCCCACCGGACCGGCGACAGCCGGCAGCGCGGCAAACGGTGCGAGCATCGCGACACCGGCGATGCTGCGGAGGATGGAACGGCGACTGCTCACGATGTACCTCCGATCGCGCTCAGCCGCCGATCCCGCCGGGATGGCGCGCCGTCAACGCACCATCGAGCACGATCATGTCTTCCCGGTCGGCAAACGGGGCAGCGAGACCGGCGAGCGAGAGGCCGCGCAGCGCGGGCTCGATGGTTCGCGACGGCACGAACCGGACATCGCTCCACGCCTGTGCCTCGAAGGCTTCGATGTAATCGGCGGGCCGCAGCCGGTTCGGCTGGCCAGGAAAGCGGAACAGCCGGTAGATCGCCTCTGGATAGCGGTAGATGTTGTTGGGGTCGTGCTCGCGAATCCAGCGCGAATGCGTTTGCAGGTCGATGATGTGGATCGCCTCGCAGCCCGGCCGCGCCACCTGCGTCAGGCCGGCAACGGCATCCGGAACGCTGTCGTAATGCTCGAACGCCGCGCAGCTCACGATCAGGTCGAAGGTTCGTCCGCCGGCGAGGCGCGCAATGTCGAAGTCACGGCCGACCGCATAGCTGAACTCGCGGGCAGCGGATGTGGCCGAGAGCGCAAGGGCGCGCTGCCGGTCCGCTTTGGTGCCATACGAGAAGCGATCGAGCAGCAGCTCGTAGAACGCGGGATCTTCATCGCCGGCGAGATCGAACGCGTCGATGGCGTGATAGGAACGCGCACCCATGGCAAGGAATAGCACGCCATTGCCGCGCGACGCGCCGGGACTGAGCTCGAGAACGTCGCGCCCGTGCAGATCGAACCCCGGCGGCATGAAACGGCGGAGCGAGCCGAAGATGTCGATCAGATAGGCAATCTGGCCCTCGACGTCGGATTTCGACACGGTGTTCGGCGTGGCATAGCCGCGCAACTTGTCCTTGCTCCATGCAAGGCCCAGGAAGCCGAGGCCCAGCACCGTCATCTCCAGCTTGCGAAGAGCCGGCGTCATTGCCCGCCTCCGAAGCCGAGGTGTTTCTTGAGGTCGGTGCCGCCGCGATGCGCGCGTCCCGGTTTGCGCGCTGCCAGCGCGCTCTCATAGACTTCGATGGTGCGGTCGACGATCGGGTCCCAGCCGAAGCAATCGAGGGCCCGCGCCGCTCGGTCATCTCGATCCAGCAGGTTGCCCGATGGGGCGAGCTTCAGCCTGATCGCTCCCGCCAATGCATCGACGTCACCCAGCGGAAAATAGCTCTCCGGCCCGAGATCGAGCGCGAGATTGGCATCGATATCGCTCGCCAGACAGGGCACCCCATGGCTTAGCGCCTCGAGCAGCACCATCGGCATGCCCTCATGGCTGGACGGAAGAACGAACAACGCCGCGTGCCGATAGAGCTGGGCGAGGCTCTCACCGGACTGGAAACCGGTCATCATCACGCCCGGCGTCGCCGCTGCCGCCTGCTCGACCGCGCGCAGGTAATTGCCGTTGTGATCGGCCGTGCCGACGATGATCAGCCTTCGACCGGGGTCGCCGAGGCGCGCGAAGGCGCCGATCAGATCGAGTTGCCGCTTCTCCTCGACGATCCTGCCGACGCACAGGATGTAGCGGTTCGCGGTTACGCCGATATAGTCGAGGTAGGAGGTTCCGAGCTTCGGAACGCTGCTCTCCACACCGTTCGGAATGAAGCTTGCCGCGACCCCATGTCGGGCACGGACCGAGTCGACGATGCCCTTTGCGACGCCGATGCGCGCATGCGCGAACCTCATTCCCATCCACTCGCCGGCGCGCAGGACCGACTTCGCCATCCGTCCCCATTTCTGGCGTTGGTAGTCGAAGCCGTGATGTGTCACCACGACGCGAAGGCCGAGCAGGCGGGCGAGCGGCGTGAGCAGGGCCGGACCGATCGCATGGATATGGACGAGGTCCGGATTGCGGCGGGCGGCGGCGAACAGACCGAGCGTGGTGTGCAGCAGCGCTTCGACGTTCTTTGAACGCGGCGTCCAGATCGGCGTCACCCGGACGCCGTTCCAGACGTAAGGCTCCGGTGATGGCAGGTACGGCCTGCGCCCGAGCACCTCGACCTGCCAGCCGCGCTGCGCGATGCGCACGGCGAGCGCCGCGACATGGGTCTCGACCCCACCCTGTATCTCGGGGATGCCACGCAAACCGAGGAAGATCACTTTCCTCGGAGGCCGGTCTGCTCCGCCGGCTGGTATCAATGTGTACATCAGTGCACCACCGTCTCGTAGAGTGCCGTTATGCGGTCGCGGTACTTCTCGGGAGTGAATTCCCGCAGCACCCAGTCGCGGCCTGCGGCGCCGAGCCTGTTTCGTGCCGTGCGGGGCAGCTTAGCCATGCTGGCCAGCGCCTCGGCCAGCATGCCGACATTGCCTGGCTCGACCAGGGCGCCGGTCTTGTTGTGAACGATCAGCTCGGGAATGCCGCCGATCCGTGTGCCGATCACCGGGCGACCGAGCGCGTAGGCCTCGAGCACGCTGATCGGCGCGTTCTCGTACCATTCGGAGGCGAGCACCAGCGCACGCGATTCTCCGATCAGCTGCTTCAGCTCCGGCTTGGCCAGATGACCCGCGAAGACAACCTCTGCGTCGAGCTCGTATGCGAGCTGGCGCAAGGCCGCCTCTTCGGGGCCGCTGCCGACCAGCACCAGCCGCTGACGCGCAAGTGCCGCGGCTCGCACCAGCGTGGCGAGCCCCTTCTCCGGCGCAAGCCGTCCCGCGTAGACGAAGTAATTGCCCTCGTGACACCAGGGCGTGAACTGCTCGGCATCGACGAAATTCGGGATATGTGCGATGCGGCTCGCGTCCCAGCCCCACTGCACCAGCTTGTCGCGGTAGAAGCGGCTCGGCGCGATCAGGCAGTCGAGCGTGTCGCGGTAGAGGCCGAAACTGCGATGGACCAGCGTCTCGAGGAAGACCAGGCCACTCACCATGGCGGAGTCCTTGACGCAGCGCCGCAGCAGGACGTTATGGATCCGTCCGCCGCGGCAGCGCTCGCAGACCTCGCCCTGGCTCAGCATCTTGTAGGCGGGACAGGCGAGCTTCAAATCATGCGCCGTCATCACCACGGGCACGCCTTCGGCCTTGAGAACGTCGAAGATCGAGGGCGAGATGTGATGGTACACGTTGTGGGCATGCGCCACCGACGGCTGCACGCGGTCGACCAGGGCGCGGATCTTGCGGCGCGCCTCCAGCGAGAAGATGATCTTGGCCGCTTGCCTGGCCTTTGTGATCGGTCCACCGGTCCGGCCATATTCGATCTCGGAAACGAAGTAGTCGGACCACGGGCTCGGCAGATTGTCGGGATGCTCCATTGCGAACGGCACCACTTCCCAGCCCGCCGACGCGAACAGATCGATCTGGTCGAGGAAAACGCTCTCCGCGCCGCCGCGCCGATAGAAGTAGTTGTTGATGGCCAAGAGCCGCCGCTCGCTCGTCATCGCCCAGCCTCCCGGAATCCCATGCGGTCAAGCGCAGCATCGACGGTCAACACGCAACAGCCACGCTGCACCGCATGCGCCACCAGCCGTTCAAACGCCGCCGGGCTGCAGCCATAGGGCGTTGGCCTCGGCGAGATGTCGTGGGTGAAGAAGATCAGCCAGCCCGGATCCGCGACCAGCGCGTCGATCCAGCGGGACAACCCCGCCACCTCTGTCTCGGGCTGGCGGATCTCGACCGCCTTCAGAAAGGTCGGGTCGGTCGGCCCGCGGTTGACGGCTTCGCCGCCCGCGCGGCAGGTCCGGTACGAATCGGCCAGCATCGCCCGCTTGCCGAGGCTGCCGCTGTTGTAGGGATAGGCGAAATTGCGCCGATTGCGGCGCGGATCGACCGCATCAAGATAGCGCGCGTTGTCCGCGAGATCAGCGGCGAAGCGCACGCGATCGAGATGCCTGATGTCGCGATGGCCGTAAGTATGGCAGCCGATCTCGTGACCGCGCGCGGCGAGTTCCCTGCAGCCCGCCGCATCGATCAGGGTGCGATCCGGCTCGACGCGGCCCTCGAGGCCGCCCGCGATGTAGAACGTGCCGCGCACGCCGCGCGTTTCCAGGATGGCCGCACCGACACGGAGCGCGGAGTCAGGCACATCGTCGAACGTGAAGGAGACGATCGGCTCGCGGGTCGGGACCTCGATGAGCTGCCAGGGCGCCGCCCGGAGCAACCTGTTGGTCAGACGACCCGCGAGCCGGTCAATCGCGCGCGGCAGACGTGACGCCGTCACGGGCGGGAGCGATGTCGCGGCCGGGCTATGCATGGGCCGCCTCCCCGACAGGCATCGCCGCTTCCTGATCGCGGATCTCATGCGCGCTCGCCTGCAGGCGAAGGCCAAAGATCGAAACGATCAACATGAACCAGACCAGACTGCCGGACTGGAAATACAGGCTCTCGACGCAGGCCGAGAACACGCCGTACAGCCAGATCCGCGTGAACAGGCGGGTCAGCGCGGGGTCATTGCCGCGCGTCTCCGCGCGCGACACGTCGCGCAGCGGCAGCCAGACGAGCAACACCAAAGTGAGGATGAGGCCCGGTATGCCGGTCGTGATCGCGGCATCGAGATAGGCGTTGTGTGCGTTGAAGGCACCGACCGCCCAGCTCGCTCCGCCCCCGGCCTTGTAGACCGTCTCGTCGGTCTGCCAGAACAGCTGGAAGCCATATCCGGTGAACGGGCGATCCGCGACGGCGGCGGCGCCGACCCGCCAGATGTCGATGCGGTTGGTGAAGGTCGGATCGACGCCGAGGCTTGCGACCAGCTCCCGCATCGTCGGCGAGACCGAGCAGCCGATCGTGATGACGTTGAAGGCCGCGATCCCCAGGAAGACCATCGGGATCCGGATCGCTCGCCACCGCTCGAAGATCCAGGCCATCACCAGAATGCCCGGCAGCGCCGCGGTCGACGATTTGCCGCCGGTGTGGGCGAGGAACACGACCGCCAGCAGCGTGATCGCTCCGCCCAAGATGCGACGGCCGGTGCCGTACAAATAGAGCCCGGCGAAGCTGATCAGCACCATCGCCGCAGCCGCGACGTTCTTGTGCGCGAAATGACCGCGCCACAGCCCGGCGTTCATTGGTTCGCGGATCTCGCTCGCCTGGTGGATCGCAAGCTGCGGCCACAGCGCAACGCCGAGATAGGCGAGCGCCAGCGTGCCGAGGCAGCACAACGCCAGCATGCCGGCGAACTGACGCTCCGAACGCGGCAGCAGCAGGAAGATGCCGGCATTGACGATCGTCAGCGAGGCCAGCACGACGCGCCTCAGCGCGATGTCCGGATGCGCCGAAATGGCCGAGACCAGCGCGAACCACAGCACCGTCACGATCAGGAGGCCGCGGGGACGCACGACGAGATGGCGTGCCGGCGAGCTGATCGCGGTCAACCACAGGCTTGCGGTCAATCCGAGGAAGACGATCTGATTGATCGTGCTGGACTTGTCGGCAGCGGGATCGCCCGCATTGGCTGCCGACAGGTCGATGAACGGCGTCAGCGTGATCAGGTAGAACAGCAGCGTCGCCACGAACAGCGGCGGTCCGAGCACGCGGATCGCTCCAGCTTCGCGGATGTCGCCTGACGCCATCATATCGCTTTGCTCCCGGCAAGACGGAGTGCCGCGAGATAGCCGAGGCCGGCGAGTGCCGCCGCGCACAGCAGCAGGCCCAGCGCCGCGCCTGCCGCAGCCGCGACGATCGGACGGGGCGGCCAGGTCCGGCGGAACGGAGCGACCGCGGGTGAGATCACGCGCACGTCGGTGGCGTCGATCTGTTGCCGCTCTGCGGCTTCGCCGGAGCGCGTCAGCACGGTCTGGTAAAGCGCGGTCTTGGCGCTCGCCTCGCGCTCGAGCTCGCGCAGCTTCACCTGCGCCTGATCGTCGACCGACACGTTGCCGCGCAAGGTACGCGTTTCCTCGTTCAGCGTATCGAGCGCCACCCTGGCCTGATCGACCTCGAAGCGGGCGGCGCGACGCAGCCGCTCGGTTTCGGACTTGATCGCCTTGGTGAGCGCCTCGGATTCCGCCACCGCATTCAGCATCGCGGGATGGCGCGGCCCCAGGGTCTGGGTGAGGGTCGCGATCTGCCTGCGCAGCGCCGCCTCGTCGGCCAGCAATCCCGACAGGGTCTGCGACTGCACCGCGCCGGCCTGCACGCCGTAGAGCGACACGGCCCGCGAGACCTCATTGTAGCGGGCCTCCGCCTCGGCGAGGCGCGCCTTGGCATCGGTGAGCTTGCCGTTCATCCGCTCCATGGCGTCGGTGCTCAGAGGCTGCTTGGACGGCCCTTGCTGCAAGCCATGGGCGCGCCGGAATGCTTCGGTGCGGTCTTCCGCCTCGGTCGCTGCCGCCTTGAGCTCGCCGAGCCGCGCCGTCAGCGCCTGGGCCATGCGTCCGGCCCGCTCCGCGTCAGCACGAACGACCTCCTCGCGGAACGTCGCGGCGATGGAGTTCGCGAGCTTCGCCGCCATCGCCGGCTCGCTCGCCCAGACCGACAGCGACACGACATAGGAGCGCTCCTGTCGCACCACATTGATCCGCTTGGCGAGCAGGCCGATCAGATCATTGCGGCGGGCGGCGTCGGAGGCGTTGCGATCGAACAGCCAACTGAGATCGAGCAGACGCATCTTGTCAGCAAATTCGGAATCGTTTGCGAGGCCGAGCTTGTCGATCACGCGGCGCAGGACATTTCCGGACGTGATCGTCCGCATCTTGCTCTCGACATCCAGGATCTGGCTGTCGCTCTGGATATTGGTCGCGTAGAGATCGTTCGGGGTGACCTGCAGATTGGACGGCGAGATCGTAAGGTCGGTGATCGCGGTGAACCGCGGCGTCACGAGTTGCGTCGCGCAGACGCCGGCAATCGCACCGGCGAGAGCCGCGACCAGGATCCACCGCCAGCCATGGAGCAGCCAACCGGCGACCTGCATCGCGTTGATCGCGACGCCTTGCGCAGACGCGATCCCGCCAGCCATTCGATAGGGAATGGTATCGCTGCGCTGCGGCCTGCTGTTGTCAGTTGCTGTGTACATGTCGGTCGGTTTCAAAGGAGAGGACACCGGCGAGCCTGGAGCTGTCAGGCCCGGTTGCAGCCGCGCGCGCCGCCGCGGAAGTCTCCGGCGGCGCTGCTCGCGCTCCTCAGCATGATCGGATCGACAGCCAAGCCGGTGGGCTTGTTGCTGCGCAATGAACTCGCGGTGATCGGGGCCGAAGGCTGCATGACATCCTCGATTTCATGTCCGCCGGACGATCAACGGCCCGGCGCGGCCCACTATCTCCCTCCCGAAAACCCAAACAACTTTAAGTGGCTTTTAGTGTTAGGTGTTAGCGTTAACCTTACTATCAAAAATCCGAATGACTGCATCTGAGCTTATAACTCCATCAGGACTGATGCCTGAGGTCGGATTGATGCGAAGCCAAAATCAACCTTGAATTGAATCGAAGATTGTCGACATCGATCGCCCTGATGCGATCAGCGCGTCGCCGAAACCGACGATGAACTCGACATCGATGGCTGAGCGCGGCCGATTGAATGACCCTCAATCCAACGCGCGCATGAATGCGCGCCGCCATCGACACGCATCGCGTCGACGTTAACGTCAATTTCGAACGACGTTCCGCGCGTGATATCAAGTGCGTGCCGGGCTGATAGAGTGTCGACGGGGATCGACCGCCAACCAGAGGCCGTGGATCATTGCTGCATCTCAGTGCCATCAGCCGAACGATCTCGACGGCCACGCCGATGATGATCAGCTATCTGCTGTCGAGCGGATCGCTGGCCGCGGCGAGCCTTGCGCAGCTCGTGACCTTTGCGATTCTGGCGCGCGCACTCGGGCCGGCCGAGTTCGGCCTGTTCGTGCAGATCTCGGCGGTGACCGCCATCGCGGTTCAGATCTGCGGTCTCGGCGCCTCCGACTGCCTGCTGCGCAGGGTCGCGCGCGAACCGACGAGCTACCCTGATCTGCTCGGCCACAATATTCTCCTGATCGGGTTCACCGGCGCGGTGCTCGTGCTCGGCGGCATCGCGGCGATGGCCTCCTGGACCCGCATGGCCGCCGGCCCCTCGATCGCGATCTCGACCGTCGCGCTGCTGTTCGTCGGCAATATCGTGCTGGTCCGGATGATCCTGCTCGTCGAGACCGTGTTCCTCGGCCTCGGCCAGGTTCGCTCGGCAAACCGCTCGGTGGTCGGCTTCGCGATCGCGCGCACGGCGACGGCGGCGCTTGCCTGCATCGTGTTTCACGTCTCGAGCCTGGCGGAATGGGCGGTGTGGCAGTTTTGCGGACACTTGCTCTATGCGCTGCTGGGACTGCTGTGGCTGCGGCCGCTCGGCCGGCCACGGTTCAAGATCCTGCGCGAGGAATTGCGCTCGGGCATCCTGTTCAGCTCGCAGTTCGTCGTGCGCGCGATCCGGTCCAACGTCGACCTGTTCGTGATCGGCCTGTTCACGCCGATCGAGACCGTCGGCAGCTACGGCGTGGCCCGGCGCATCATGGACAGCAGCTATCTGTCGATCGACGCCTTCAACCGGCTGATCTATCCGCGCTTCGCACGCGCCAGCCGCGACGGCCTGCACCTGGCATTGCCCGCGGCGAAACATGCGCTGGCCGCGGCCCTCGGCCTCGGCCTTGCGACATTCCTGATCCTGTTCGCGCTGGCGCCCGAACTGCCGCGGCTGTTCGGCCGCGAGTACCACGACCTCGCCTTCTTCGTGCGCTGCCTTTCCGGCACGATCATCCTGATCGGTGCCTGGGCGGTGGCGATGGATTTGCTGGGTGCATCGGGGCGGCAAGGCACGCGCGCCTTGATCATGAACAGCACCAACCTGCTCGGCAGCGGCCTCATCGCCGCGGCGACGTGGCTCGCCGCTCCGACCGGGATCTTCGTCGCGCTCTATATGATCGAGGGATCGCTCGTGATCACCGCATGGCTGGCCCTGCTGTGGCTCGCGCGTCGCAGCCGTGAGGACGCGGACGAGGCCGGCATCGCTGACACCGTGTCAGGAATTGTCCCGGACGACGCGGCTGTCGATCCAGTCCGCCGGAGCCTGCCTGCTGTGGAAGAAGCCGAGCGGTAGCGCCGCGGCGTGGAACAGCCACGCCACGACCGCATAGAGTCCCAGCGTCAGGCTGCGCTGGCGCAGGCTCATCAGGCCGATGACGCCGGCGATCATCGCCGCATCGATCGCAAGCCCCAGTCCTGGCGACGACATCAGGAACGGCAGCACGACCATCACAGCCAGCCACAGATAGACCGCGCTCCAAAGCTTCAGTTCGGGCAGC
Source organism: Bordetella parapertussis (assembly GCA_943372075.1). Lineage (GTDB taxonomy): Bacteria > Pseudomonadota > Alphaproteobacteria > Rhizobiales > Xanthobacteraceae > Bradyrhizobium. The sequence goes on from CALRXG020000174.1 coordinate 9,727, forward strand.
TCCTGAACCAGCTGCTTCCACTGCGGCTTGCCGAACGCCGCGCGCAGCAGCTCGCCGATGCCGCGCAGATAGCCCGACTTCCAGCGGCGGACGAGCAGCGCATAGGCGTTGACCGCATGCCCGAAATGCCGGACGAAGCTGCGATCGAGGCGGTGCAGCGTCCAGCCGCGCGCCCGCAGCCGGACGCCGAGATCGAACTCCTCATAGCCGTGCAGATTGCGGTCCGACAGATAGCCGACCTGCTCGATCGCCGCACGCCGGTAGAGGCCGCCGCCATTCATGCGGTCGATTTCCCCGATCCGGTTCTCCGGCGAGACCCTGCGGCTGCGCCGGACATATTCGAGACTGGTGTCGTTCATCTCCACGACGTGTCCGGTGACACCCGCGGCGCCCGGATTGTTCGCGAGCCAGGCCAGTGCATCGGGCAGGAAGCCGGGATCGAGCAGCATGTCGCCATCCATCAGGCAGATGAACGGCTCGCGGCTGTACTGGAAGCCGAGTTGCGGACCGATGCCGCAGCTCGGCGCGATCGCAGGCTCGAGCTGCACGATGCGGACGGGGTATTTCGCTGCGATGGCGAGCGTCTGGTCGCGCGAACCGCCGTCGGCCACGATGGCCTCGCCGCCGATCCCCTCCAGCGCAGCCAGCACGCTCTCGAGCGCAGGCCCGATCCGCGCCTCCTCGTTGAGCGCCTTGAGGATGACCGACACTGCCATCGCGTGATCCGCCTCAGCCAAAATCGCACATCAGCCGGCTCCAATCCTCGCCGGCGAGGCCGCCGAGATAGATGTCGCCACGCGCAACGGCGTCGCTCACCTCGGCAATGCGCGTCACCGCCACGGCAAAGGCCCGGTGCCGGAAGACGAGCCAGCGCTGCAATGCGAGCCCCGCCATCAGCGCGGGCTGCGCACGACCGCGGGCTTCGACATGGCCGGTGCTTTCGAGATGGCGGAACATCGCGTCCAGCACGGTGATCTCCTGGCCCTGAAGCGCCAGGATGTTGAGGACATGCGCGGTCCGCCCCGGCGCCGCATAGTAGACAAAGGCCCCGATCACGGCGCCGGCGCGGTCTTCGACCGCGCGGATGGTGAAGGCGCCGAGCTTGGTGTTGCGCGCCGCGAGCGCGACCAGCCAGCCAAGCTCGTCCTCCGACCACAGCGGCCGGACTGCATAATGGGCGATCAGCCGCGGCGCATGCGCGAGAAACTCAGTGACGGACATCTCCACCACATTGGTGCCGTCCGCCTGCGCAGCGGCGTCGCCACCGCGCATCCGGCCGAGCAGCGCATCGACGGGACGGACCAGCGTCGCGAAGCCCGGATCGTTTCGCCGCAGGAACCGCAGCGAAAAGCGTCCGGCGAGCGCGCCCAAGGGACGAAAGCTGCGCGACCATTCCAGGTTCTGCACCGGGATGGGCTTGCCGCCGATCGCCCGCAGATGATTGGCGCTGGTCGGCGACGCGCTGTCACAGAAGGAGAAGTCGGCACGCTTCGGCCGCAGGGCAAGGATAAGCTGTGCCGCGCCGGCAGCCTCCTTGTTGGCGTCGGTCATGAAGACACCGAGCAACCGTCCGGGCACGACATCGCCACACGCCACGAACTGCATGGGAACGGTGAGCAGCGCGCTGCGGATGCGTCCGTCCTGCTGCTGGTAGACATGCGTGCCCGCCGGCGCGCTGTAGCACGGAGAGCCAAAAGTGAGCGCGCGCAGATACTCCTCGAGATCCGGGCTCGCCTCCTTGTCGACACTCCTGAATATCTTGAGGAAGAGACGCGCGACCGCCGGCACGTCGGCATCCGTCATCGGGCGGACGGCGCCCTTGCGCGGCGCCTGCGTATCGATCTGCGTTTGCGGCCCGCGTTGCAACATCTAGCGCACGACAATTGGCGGACGCGCTCGCGCGTCACGCGGATGGCTAGCCTGGCAAGCGGTATGCGACGTTAAGTCCAGCATGGTCAGCCACTTGATCTCTGTCCAATCGCCACGGCGCCGTCAGACGCCAATATCAATGATTCTAAAATGCCGACGAGCTTGTCCCTCACGGTGCACCACGCGATGCGCCGGGACCGCCGTCGCAATCACGTCAAGCAAATCGAGAGCCTCAAGTCCGATGCGCGCCTGGGCGCCCGTCGTTGCGGCAACCCTCCAACTTCACGCGCGAGCCGTCAAGAAATTCAACTTGTGGAGGTTAATGCGCGCGCCCGACACCGCTCGGCAACAGCAGGATGACAGTGCGAATCGTTGCGCGATTGTGTGCTCGGCGCGGAAGGCCGTGGCCATTCGCGCGCTTCGTTACGTGCTACTTTGGACCAACAGTTCCGGTTGCCTTCAGCCGCGCCGACCGCACCCAACCCGAGACGTCGTTACCGGACCGTGGATTGACGTACACCACCGACGACCAGCCATCATTGGTTTGCGCATAGGCAACGAGCTCGTCATTCGGAATGACGAATACCCCGCTGAGCGGACAGTGAAGATTCGGAGCCGAATAGAATTGCAGCCGTCCCGTGCCCGTCACCACGTTGGCGAGCGGCGGCGACAGCATCGGGGCGCGGCTTGTGCCGGTCTGCGGCTCTTTGCAGCTCGACGGCGTCTGCGCGTGCACGGTCGCGCCGAGCGCACCGAGCATCAGCCCGCTACAGAGGACGCAGGCGAGTACGAACCTGTTCGACATCTTGCACTCTCCCCGGACCGCACTGGTGGCGATCACCCGGTGTTTGTCGCCGGACATGGCGCGCAGGTTCTATTGCTGTGACCGGGATTGCGTCTTCGAACGATCCTTCGGACAAACGGGACCGCAGTCATCTCGTATGTCACTGAGATATTGGTGTGATTTGCTGGGTGCCAGGTTTGGGCGGCTCTGGAACTCGCGGCAATCGCAACCCGCGATCAAGCCGGGCCGCGTGCTGATTGGTTGAATTCGCGGCGCCGGAGTCTTATGCGTGGTCTCCATGAGCACCCTTGCCAACACCGAAATGTCC
>CALRXG020000175.1:0-12634 GCA_943372075.1 Bordetella parapertussis
GTGGCGAACACCGTGCGGTTCTGCATCGTGCAATGTTCGAGCGTGTCAAACAGGGGGTAAATGACGATGGACCAGATGTTCTCCAAATGGCAGCCGACTGTGCTGAGCCTGTTCCGGTTCATCACCGGACTGCTGCTGTTTCAATACGGCGTCGCCAAGATCTTCAAGTTTCCCGTGGTCGCCTACTTCGCCAATATCCCGCCGTTGATCCAGGCTGCGGGCTGGCTCGAGCTCGTGCTCGGCGCGCTGTTGATGATCGGCCTGTTCTCGCGGCTGGTCGCGTTTATCCTGTCCGGCGAAATGGCGTTCGCGTATTTCCTCGGCCACATGTTCAAGAATCCGGCCGAGCCGGTGTTGCTGCCGCTGCTCAACAACGGCACCGCGGCGATCCTGTTCTGCTTCGCCTGCCTCTACCTCGCGACCTCGGGCCCGGGCCCGATCAGCGTCGACGCCGCGATGGGCAAGAAGTAGCGAACCGAGACGTAGCCAACATCGTCATTGCAAACGAAGCGAAGCAATCCGTCTGTCCGAATATGCGGAGCGATGGATTGCTTCCGCCTTCGCCAAGGCTACGGCGGACAAGTCGTCGCTTCGCTCCTCGCAATGACGGTGGATATGATCGGGCGCCTCAGCCCGCCGCCTTAACGCCGAGCGGCACCGCGGCTTCATATTTGGAATTGTGCAGCACCAGCGAGGTCCTGACGTTTCGCACATGCGGCGCGGCGGTCAGGTGGGTGACGAAATCCTGGAACGTCGCCATGTCGGGGGCGACGCATTTGAGGATGAAATCGACTTCGCCCGACAGCATCCAGCATTCGCGCACCAGCGGTTCGCCGCGGACGAAATTCTCGAAGGCGCGGAGATCGGCATCGGCCTGGCTCGACAGATGCACCGAGGCGAACACCGTGACGTCATAGCCGAGGCGGCGCGGATCGAGCAGGCCGCGGTATCCCTGGATGTAGCCTTCCTCTTCCAGCGCCCGGACCCGGCGCAGGCAGGGCGGCGGCGAGATACCGACCCGTTTGGCGAGTTCCACATTGGTGATTCGGCCATCGGCCTGGATCTCGGCGAGGATTTTGAGGTCGATCTCGTCAAGGTTCTTCGACACGCGACTACAGTTCCCTAGGCGTTTGAAAGTCTTGGCTGGACAGCCGGTAACTCTCATAGCGCAGCCAGCCGGCAATGCGCAATTTTATTGCGCGTGCAGCGCATGATTTCGCGAATGTGACTTCAGTTCCGGGGAAAAATCGCTGCCATGGATTGCAATTCTTGCATAGCTACCCAGATATCCTAGACTTGGATTTGACACTTTTGGCGCCGCCGTGACCTGCTTCCGGGGCGCTTCCCGCACAAGTCCTTGATCAAAATCCCCAAAAGAGAGGGATCTGAAAATGCCCGCGCCTACCCATGCCAAGGTCGTCATCATCGGTTCCGGCCCCGCCGGCTACACCGCAGCGATCTACGCGGCGCGCGCGATGCTCGAACCGATCCTGATCCAGGGCATCCAGCCGGGCGGGCAGCTCACCATCACCACCGACGTCGAGAACTATCCAGGCTTCGCCGATGTGATCCAGGGCCCCTGGCTGATGGAGCAGATGGAGAAGCAGGCGGCGCATGTCGGCACCAAGATCGTCACTGATCTCGTCACCAAGCTCGAGCTCAGCCAGCGGCCGTTCCGCCTGACCTGCGATTCCGGCGACGTCTATCTCGCCGAGACCGTCATCCTCGCCACCGGCGCCCAGGCGCGCTGGCTCGGGCTGCCTTCGGAAGAGAAATTCCAGGGCGGCGGCGTGTCGGCCTGCGCGACCTGCGACGGCTTCTTCTACCGCGGCAAGGAAGTCGTGGTGGTCGGCGGCGGCAACACCGCGGTCGAGGAAGCGCTGTATCTCACCAATCACGCCTCCCAGGTCACCATCGTGCATCGCCGCGATCATTTCCGCGCCGAGCGCATCCTGCAGGAGCGGCTGTTCAAGCATCCCAAGATCAAGGTGGTGTGGGATTCCGCGATCGACGAGATCTGCGGCTCGGAGAGCCCGAACAAGGTCACCCATGTGCGGCTGAAGAACGTCAAGACCGGCGCACTGACCGACCTCAAGACCGACGGTGTCTTCATCGCGATCGGCCATGCGCCGGCGACGGAGCTCGTCAAAGGCCAGATCAAGCTGAAACCGTCGGGCTATGTCGAGGTCGCGCCGAACTCCACCGCGACCTCGGTGCCCGGCCTGTTCGCCGCCGGCGACGTGGCGGACGAAACTTTCCGGCAGGCGGTCACCGCCGCCGGCCTCGGCTGCATGGCAGCGCTCGAGGCGGAACGCTTCCTGGCTCTTCGCGCGAGCGATCGCGCAGCGGCGGAATAATCATGGCACGATCTCGCGACGGATTTACGGACATGGATTGGGACAAGCTGAAGGTCTTTCACGCGGCGGCGGAAGCGGGCAGCTTCACGCATGCCGGCGAGCAGCTTGGCCTGTCGCAATCTGCGGTCTCCCGCCAGGTCAGCGCGCTGGAGCAGGAGCTCTCGGTGTCGCTGTTTCACCGCCACGCCCGCGGCCTGATCCTGACCGAACAGGGTGACCTCCTGTTCCGCACCGCGCATGACGTCTTCATGCAGTTGCAGGCGGCCCGCGCCAAGCTCACCGACAGCCGCGAGCGGCCGAGCGGCGACCTCAAGATCACGACGCCGCCGGCGCTCGGCATCAACTGGCTGATCCCGCGGCTCGACGAGTTCGTTGCGCTCTATCCCGACATCCGGATCTCGCTGATCGTCACCGACGAGGATCTCGATCTCTCGATGCGCGAAGCCGACGTTGCGATCCGTACCCGCAAGCCGACCCAGCCCGACCTGATCCAGCGCAAGCTGTTCTCGATCGGCTTCCACGCCTATTGCTCACCGGAATACATCAAGCGCTTCGGCACTCCGCGCACGCTGGATGATCTCGACTCGCATCGCATCATCATGCTCGGCGACGCCCAGGTGCCGCCGCATCTGCAGAACCGCAGCTGGTTGATCGATGCCGGCCGCAACGGCTCCGGTCCGCGCGAACCCTACTTCAAGGTCAACAACATCCTGGGCTTGGTGCGCGCCTGCCAGCAGGGCCTCGGCATCGCCGCGCTGCCGGACTATCTGGTCGAACAGAACAACCTCGTGCAGCTGTTCGGCGAGTCCGACTCGATCGCGCTCGACACCTACTTCGTCTATCCGGAAGAGCTGAAGACAGTGGCCCGGGTGCAGGTGTTCCGCGACTTCGTGGTCAGCAAGGCGCAGCGTTGGCCGTCCTGATTAAGCGGCCCTTATGGGGCTCGGTTATAGGCTTGCCGCGCTGCCCCGCGAGGCCCCTGAATCTCCGCATGTCTGACATGCGACGTGGAGTGTTGCTGCATGGCGTCGATGGGGATCATAGTGCTTGCACGCTGAGCGTTCGCGTCGCGCATATGTCCCCCTCCTCCAGTGGCGCGGAAGTTCAGTAATCCCTCTTGGAAGGTGATTGTGTCGGCCTCACGTGGCCAATACCTTAAGCCGGGCTCTCTTGGGCCCGGCTTTTTTTCATCCATATGTCATGCTCGAACGTGCCGCACGCCCCGGTCAGCATGCGCATTGACAACAACCTCGCAGCGCAGCATGATTGTCGGATGATCACGTGTTCGTGCGCCGCTCTGTCGTCGAAAAAAGCTCCCCTCCCGGGGACACGAGATCGCGCGCGATAAGATCACCTTCGCATTCAGACCGATCCCGAAACCCCGCCGCCTGGACGGGGTTTTTTGTTGGTCCCGTCTCCGGCTGTCTTCCCAAGGAGATGGAACATGACTGACTTACACCAGCAATTGCAGGGCCTCTGGCTGCCGCTGATCACGCCATTCCGCGATGGCGAGCTCGACGTCACCTCGCTGCGGCGCCTTGTTCGGCACTACGCCAGCGGCCCCGTCGACGGGTTCATTCTCGGTGCAACCTCCGGCGAGGGCATGGCGCTGAGCACGGATGAGCTGGAGGGGCTGGTGAGCGTCGTGCTCGGCGAGCTCAGTGCCAGCTCCCGCCATCTGCCGGTTTGTCTCGGGCTCTCCGGCGCCTCGACCGCGAGGATGAAGGAGGCGCTGGATGACACCGCCGACTGGCCGATCAACGGCTATCTGATCGCGAGCCCTTACTACACAAGACCGTCGCAGCGCGGCCTCGTGCGGCACTTCAACGCAGTTGCCGATCACGCGGCGTGGCCGATCGTGCTCTACAACATTCCCTATCGCACGGCCGTGAACCTCACCAACGAAACGCTGCTGGCGCTCGCGGAACACCCGAACATCGCCGGCATGAAGGATTGCTGCGCCGACCGGGCGCAGTCGATCGACCTGCTCAACCGGCGGCCGCCCGGCTTCCGCGTGCTGACCGGCGAGGACGCGCAGACATTCGATGCGCTGTCCGACGGCGCCGACGGCGCGATCCTGCTGTCCGCGCATCTGCAAACCGAAACCTTCGCCGCGATCCGCACGCTGTTGAGACAGGGCAAGCGCGACGCCGCGCTGGCTGCCTGGCAGAGCGTGGTCGGCCTGACCCGGCTGCTGTTCGCCGAACCGAGCCCCGCGCCGGCCAAGCACTGGCTGTGGCGACAGGGCCTGATCGACAGCCCCGAGGTGCGGCTGCCGATGGTCGAGGTGAGCGAGGATCTCGCCACCTGGCTCGATGCCGAGATGGAGCGCCGCGCGCAGGTCGCGCTACAGCCGGCCTAGGTGCTGTAGCCCGGACGTCGCCGGCTCAATCCAGCTTCACCCTGGTCAGCCGTAGCGCGTTGCCGATCACGCTGACCGAGGACAGCGCCATCGCGGCGGCGCCGACCATCGGCGACAGCAGGATGCCGAACAGCGGATACAGCACGCCGGCCGCGATCGGCACGCCTGCGGCGTTGTAGACGAAGGCGAATGCCAGGTTCTGGCGGATGTTGCGCATGGTCGCGACCGACAGGCGCCGTGCGCGGACCAGGCCCATCAGGTCGCCGGTGAGCAGCGTGATGCCTGCGCTCTCGATCGCGACGTCGGTGCCGCCGCCCATCGCGATGCCGACATCGGCGGCGGCGAGCGCCGGCGCATCATTGACGCCGTCGCCGGCCATCGCGACGGTGCGGCCCTCACCGCGCAGCCGCTGCACGACCTCGCTCTTGCGCTCCGGCAGCACGCCGGCCTCGACCTCGTCGATACGAAGCGTCTTCGCCACCGCGCGCGCGGTGGTCTCGTTGTCGCCGGTCAGCATCACGATGCGCAGGCCGTCGGCGCGCAACGCCTGCAACGCATTGGCCGCCGACGGCTTGACCGGATCGGCGATCGCGATCACGCCGGCGACACGGCCATCGACCGCGACATAGATCGCGGTTGCACCGTCGCGGCGTGCCGCATCGGCCGCCTGGTCCAGCGCGGCTGTCGCGATCTTCAGGTCGGCCATCAGCACCGCATTGCCGAGCGCAACTTGCCTGCCCTCGACCGTGCCGGTCGCTCCCTTGCCGGACGGCGAGGCGAAATTGCCGACAGCCGCAGCTGCGAGCCCGCGCTCGCCGGCGGCCGCAATGATCGCCCGCGCCAGCGGGTGCTCGCTGCCCTGCTCGACGCTGGCGGCAAGGCGCAGCAGATCGTTGTCCGCGATGCCTTCGGCAGCGATGATGCGCACGACCTTCGGCTTGCCCTCCGTAAGCGTGCCGGTCTTGTCGATGACCAGCGTGTCGATCGCCTCCATCCGCTCGAGCGCCTGCGCGTCGCGGATCAGGATGCCGGAATGCGCGCCACGGCCGACGCCGACCATGATCGACATCGGCGTCGCGAGGCCCAGCGCGCAGGGACAGGCGATGATCAGCACCGTGACGGCTGCGACCAGCGCAAAGCTCAGCCGCGGCTCGGGGCCAAACACGGTCCAGGCGATGAAGGCCAGCACGGCGGCTGCGATCACCGCCGGCACGAACCAGCCGGCGACGCGATCGGCGAGCCGCTGGATCGGCGCCCGCGACCGCTGCGCCTTCGCCACCATGTCGACGATGCGCGACAGCATGGTGTCGCGGCCGATCTTCTCGGCGCGCATCACGAGACCGCCGCTCTGGTTGACGGTGCCGCCGATCACATGGCCGCCCTCGGCCTTCGTGACCGGCATCGATTCACCGGTCACCATGGACTCGTCGATGACGGCGCTGCCCTCGATGACGACGCCGTCGACCGGGACCTTCTCGCCCGGACGCACGCGCAGCCGATCGCCGACCTTGATCGCGTCGATGTCGATGTCCTCGTCGCCGTGGTCGGTGATGCGTCGTGCAGTCTTGGGAGCGAGGCCGAGCAGCGCCCGAATCGCACCCGAGGTCTGCGCGCGGGCGCGCAGCTCCAGCACCTGGCCGAGCAGTACCAGCACCGTGATCACGGCCGCCGCCTCGAAATACACCGCGACCGCGCCATGCATGTCGCGGAATGCCGGCGGGAACAGCTGCGGCGCCAGCGTCGCGATCACGCTGTAGAGATAGGCGACGCCGGTGCCGATCGCGATCAGCGTGAACATGTTGAGATTGCGGGTGACCAGCGACTGCCAGCCGCGCACGAAGAACGGCGCGCCGGCCCACAGCACCACCGGCGTCGCCAGCGCGAACGAGATCCAGTTCGAGGTGGATTGCGGCACCAGGTGCATCAGCCCGAGATGGCTGCCCATCTCGAGCACGAACACCGGCAAGGTGAGCGCCAGAGCGATCCAGAACCGCCTGGTCATGTCGATCAGTTCGGGATCGGGTCCGTCGTCGAGCGAGACCTGCTCGGGCTCCAGCGCCATGCCGCAGATCGGGCAGCTGCCGGGGCCGACCTGGCGCACCTCGGGGTGCATCGGGCAGGTGTAGATCGTGCCCGCCGGCGCCGGCGGCTCCGGCTCGCGCGGCTTGAGATACTTCTCAGGCTCGGCCTCGAAGCGCTCGCGGCAGCGGCCGCTGCAGAACAGGTACTCCTCGCCCTGGTAGCTGAAGCGATGCTTGGCGGTGGCACGATTGACCTTCATGCCGCAGACCGGATCGATCGCGAACGTCGCCTCGGCGGGCGTCGCCTCGTGATCATGCTTGCCGCCGCAGCAGGAATGCGCAGCCGCGCCATGATGGTGATGATCTGCGTGCGAATGGTCGTGCTTTGCCTGTGCCACGAAACTCTTCCCGGCCGTATCCCGGCCTCTTGATTTACATACCCTAGGGGGGTATATGAGACGTATGAGAGACGAGGTCAAGACATCCTGTTTAAAACGGCTCAAACGGATCGAGGGTCAGATCCGCGGGCTGGCCACCATGGTCGAGGAAGATCGTTACTGCATCGACGTGGTGACGCAGATCGCGGCCGCCCGCGCGGCGCTACGCCGCGTCGAGGAAGAGGTGCTGCGCGATCATGTGGCGCATTACGTGGAGCATGCGATCTCGTCCGGCGACAAGGCCGACCAGCGGCGCAAGATCGCCGAGCTGATGGACGTGATCGGGCGCGCGGATCGGTGAGCGCGGTTTGGCCGTGCCTTGTCCGCATACTCGACGTCGTCCCGGCGAAGGCCGGGACCATAACCACAGGACGTGGTTGTTTGCGTGAGCTAGCGCCCCAGCGTGCTTGATAACCACTCCCTGTGGTTATGGGTCCCGGGTCACGCTTCGCTTGCCCGGGACGACGTGGGGAGAGAGCGGCGCTTAATCCACTGCCGCCTTGAGCGCCGCTAAAAATCGCTGCTCAGGTATTGAACCGGAAGTGCATCACGTCGCCGTCGGCGACGACGTAATCCTTGCCTTCGAGCCGCAACTTGCCGGCATCGCGCGCGCCGGCTTCGCCGTTGCCGGCGATGTAATCGGCATAGGCGATGGTCTCGGCGCGGATGAAGCCCTTCTCGAAATCGGTGTGGATCACGCCGGCCGCCGCGGGCGCCTTGGTGCCGCGGTCGATGGTCCAGGCGCGGGCTTCCTTCGGGCCGACGGTGAAATAGGTGATGAGGTCGAGCAGCTGGTAGCCGGCGCGGATCAGGCGATCGAGCCCGGCCTCTTCGAGGCCCAGCGTCTCCAGGAAGTCGACGCGCTCTTCGCGCGACAGCGTCGCGATCTCGGATTCGATCTTGGCCGAGATCACGACCGCGACCGCGCCCTCCGCCTTCGCACGCTCGAACACCGCCTTGGAGAAATTGTTGCCGTCCTTGGCCGAGCCTTCCTCGACATTGCAGACATAGAGCACGGGCTTCGAGGTCAGGAGCCCGAGCATGCGGAACGCCCGCTCCTCCTCCGGCTTGCGCTCCATCCCGCGGGCCGGCTTGCCGTCGCGCAGCAGCACCAGCGCGCGATTGACCAGCTCGAGCTGCTCCTTGGCCTCCTTGTCGTTGCCTTTGGCCTTCTTCGACAGATTGTCGACGCGCTTCTCCAGGCTGTCGAGATCGGACAGCATCAGCTCGGTCTCGATGGTCTCGATGTCGGCGAGCGGCGCGATCTTGCCTTCGACATGGGTGATGTCGGAATCCTCGAAGCAGCGCACCACATGGGCGATGGCGTCGACTTCGCGGATGTTGGCGAGGAACTGGTTGCCGAGGCCTTCGCCCTGCGACGCGCCGCGGACCAGGCCTGCGATATCGACGAAGGTCAGCCGGGTCGGGATGATCTGCGCGGATTTCGCGATCGCCGACAGCTTCTCCAGCCGCGGATCGGGCACCGCCACCTCGCCGACATTCGGCTCGATGGTACAGAACGGATAGTTCGCCGCCTGGGCGGCCGCCGTCTCGGTCAGCGCATTGAACAGCGTGGACTTGCCGACGTTAGGCAGCCCGACGATCCCGCATTTGAATCCCATGTCTTCCTCTGTCCAGCTTCGTCACGTCCGGCTCGCGCCGGGCACGACCACAAGGGGATCAGGCCGGCCTGTCGCCGCCATTCTCATCCTTGTCGAAAAATCCCTTGGCCTGCATCGTCAGATGCACCTTGTTGGCGAACGAGGCGTCCTGCCCCGCGGCCAGCAATCCGGCATTGTCGGCGACGGCCTGGCACAAGGCCTCCACCCACGCCCGGTCGCTCTTGGCGAAGTCCGACAGCACGTGGCTGTGCACGAGCGCTTTGACGCCGGGATGACCGATCCCGAGCCGCACCCGCCGATACTCGTTGCCGATATGCGCGGAGATCGAGCGCAGCCCGTTATGGCCGGCGATCCCGCCGCCGATCTTGACCCGCACCTTGGCGGGCGGCAGTTCGAGCTCGTCCTGGAATACGGTGATGTCGGCGGGGGCGAGCTTGAAGAAGTTCGCCGCTTCCTGCACCGCGCGCCCGGATTCGTTCATGTAGGTGGTCGGCTTCAACAGCACGACCTTTTCACGATCGACCACGCCCTCGGAGGTCTCGCCCTGAAAGCGACGGCGCCATGGTGCGAAACCATGACGCCGTGCAATCTCATCGACCGCCAGGAAACCGATATTGTGCCGGTTGCTGGCGTATTTCGCACCGGGATTACCGAGACCAACAAAAAGGCGCATGGCACGGCATCCCGCATCGGCGCGCCATCAGATGATCGCGCGCCGACCTGATCGGTTACTTCTTCTTGTCGCCACCGGCGGGAGCCTTGGCACCCGCGGCCGGAGCCGCAGCGCCCGCAGCCGGAGCGGCAGCAGCCGGAGCCGCAGCACCCGCGGCCGGAGCAGGGCCGCCGGCAGCCGCCGCAGCTGCGGCCTTCTGCTCTTCAGCGTAGCCGGACGGCGGCACGATGGTGACCAGGGTCGCGTCCTCGCGGGTCAGCGACTTCACGCCCTTGGGCAGCTTGACGTCGGAGAGATGCAGCGAATAGCTGATCTCGAGGCTGCCGACGTCGGCTTCGATGTATTGCGGAATGTTGTCGACCGCGCACTCGAGCTCGAGCGTGTGGGTGACGATGTTCACGGTGCCGCCGCGCTTGACGCCAGGCGAGCTTTCACCGTTCACGATGTGCAGCGGGACGCTGACGCGGATCGTCGCGCCTTCACCGAGCCGCATGAAGTCGACATGGAGCGGGAAGTCCTTCACCGGGTCGAGGTGGTAGTCGCGCGGAATGACGCGGTGCTTCTTGCCCTCGAGTTCGATATCGAACAGCGTGGTGAGGAACCGGCCCGCCAGGATGCGCTGGCGCAGGTCACGATCATCGACCGAGATGGTGAGGGGGGGCTGGTTGTCTCCGTAGATCACTCCGGGAACTCTCCCGGCGCGACGCTCTGCCCGGGCGGCCCCCTTGCCGCTCTGCGGACGCGCGGTCGCCTTCAATTCCTTGACGGTCGCCATAGCGTTAAGTCCTTGTATTTAAAAAGTTAAAGGCCGCAGCGCGGCCCATGCTCAAGTCCACAGCAAGCCTCCAGGGGTGCGGGGGCCGCGGACGTGGCGGGCTTTTAGCCCCAAAGGGCCGAAATGACAAGGAAATGAAGGGATTTTTCTCACCCTCCCCCTGGAAGGGAGGGTCGAAGGGTTAGCCCGTCGAACCACCGAGCTTGGCTTCCAGCGCGGCGATCCGGGCCTTCAGCGCCTCGTTCTCCTCGCGCGCCAGGCGGGCCATGTCCTTGACCGCGTCGAACTCCTCGCGCTTGACCACGTCGAGGTCGCGCAGGATGCGTTCGGCCTGATTGCGCATGACCGTGTCGACCTCGCGCTTGACGCCCTGGGCGGCGCCGGCGGCATCGTTCATCAGACGGCCGATCTCATCGAAAAACCGGTTGCTGGTCTGGGTCATCTGGCAAAACTCTCCGCGTTCACTGAATCGCGATAAGACAATGGCGATCCCCGCCATCGGGTTCAAGTCCGCCGCGAATGGCAGATCTCGCGGGAGCTTGCCTTGTCATGCTCCGGTTTCCTTGCAATCGTATGAACTCACAACAGAAATCGCACATCACAACGCGAGCAGAAACGCCATGATCGAGCACACCGTCGAGATCCCGACCAAGGACGGCAAGACCACCACCTTCATCACCCATCCCGAGCGCGGCGGCCCCTTCCCGGTCGTCATCTTCTACATGGATGCGCCGGCGATCCGCGAGGAGCTGCGCGACATGGCGCGGCGGCTCGGCACCTCGGGCTATTACGTGATGCTGCCCAACATGTATTACCGCGCCGGCGTGATGGAGCTCGGCCCGATCAATCCGGATCCGGAATCGCCGGAGCGCAAGCGCATGTTCGAGCTGATGCACTCGCTCAACATTCCGCTGGTCATGGAAGACACCAAGGGCCTGCTCGCCTACGCCGAGACGCATAAGGCCGCCAACACGAAGATCATCGGCACCGTCGGCTATTGCATGAGCGGCCGCTACGCGGTGAACGCGGCCACGCATTTCGGCGATCGGGTCAAGGCTGCCGCCTCGATCTACGGCACGCATCTGGCAACCGACCAGCCCGACAGCCCGCATCTCGCCGCGCAGAAGACCAAGGCCGAACTGTATTTCGCCTGCGCCGAGACCGACATCTACGCGCCGGCCGAAATCATCGAGCAGGTCAAGGCGGGCATGAAGGGCTCGAACAACGAGGTCGAGATCTATCCCGGCACGCATCACGGCTTCGCCTTCCCGAAGCGCCCGGTCTATGACCGCGACGCCGCCGAACGCCACTGGGAGCGACTGCTGGCGCTTTACCGACGCAACCTGGTCTGAGGCCGCAAAAGCCGGGATGGCCGACAGCCCGCGAATTCAAGATTATCGAAGCTCCGATGCTGACGAGGTGAACCGGCTCGCGGTCGCCGCCTTCGACCAATTCCGCGATGTCTTCGACGACTGGCCGGCGATGCGCGCCGGCCTGTCGCGAACCTCCGAGCTGAGTTCCGGCGGCGAGATCATCGTCGCCGATCTCGGCCACCGGCTTGCCGGCGCGGTCGGCTATTTCGGGCCCGGCGTCAAAAAGGCCGCATTCTTCGACCAGTCATGGCCGGTCATTCGCATGCTGGTTGTTGATCCCATCGACAGGGGCAAGGGACTCGGGCATGCGTTGACGTCGGAATGCCTCGCCAGAGCGCGGCGCGACCGGTGCCAGGCCATCGCGCTTCACACGAGCCCCATCATGACGGTCGCCTTGCCGATGTATCTGAAGATGGGCTTCAGCAAGGTCCATGACGCTCCGCCAATTCATGGCGTGCCCTACGCCGTCTGCACGAAAGCGCTCTGATCAAGATGCCGTTCCTGCTGATCGATTTTCCGGTGTTCAACCCCGTCGCGCTGTCGCTCGGCCCGATCGTGATCCGCTGGTATGCGCTGGCCTATATCGTCGGCATCGTGCTGGGCTGGCTCTATGCCCGCTCGCTGATCAAGAACGAACGGCTGTGGGGCGGCCCAGCACCGATCACGCTGCCGCAGCTCGACGATTTCATCCTCTGGGTCACGATCGGCATCATCGTCGGTGGCCGCACCGGCTATGTGCTGTTCTACAATCTGCCGTTCTTCATCGCGCACCCCTCCGAGATCCTCGAATTGTGGAAGGGCGGCATGTCGTTCCACGGCGGCTTCCTCGGCTGCGTCGCCGCGGTGATGCTGTTTGCCCGCCGCAACAACATCCCGATCCTGTCGCTCGGCGACATCACCACCGCAGTCGCGCCGATCGGCCTGTTCCTCGGCCGCATCGCCAATTTCATCAACAGCGAATTGTGGGGCCGCCACGCTGATCCGAGCCTGCCCTGGGCCATGATCTTCCCCAAT
>CALRXG020000176.1:0-12580 GCA_943372075.1 Bordetella parapertussis
GTCTTGATGATGCCGATATGGGCAAAGCCGCGCGCGGCCCCGCCGCCGAGCGCGAGCCCGATCACCGGCCGGCGGACCGGTCCCAGTCCTACCTTGTCAGGGCCGTCGGAGCTCTTTTGGCCTCGGCCCATCCAGCTATCCAACACGACAAATCTCCTGCCAGCGCGAGACTAGGCCCCGCCGCATGGGTGCGCCAGCATCGTCCGTTTTCATGGTTATTCCCGCAGGCACGATTCATGCCCGGCTTGACCGCCGTAGGCAGGGAATGTGACTGGACCGCGACGTCATGGCTAACATCGGCTTGATCAACCGGGTTCCTGGCTGGGTGCCAGCGCCGGGATTGTGACTAAGGGGCGGACCAAGGCTTGAATTTGCCGCGTTTTCGTTGAAAAGCATGGAGATGACTTCGAGGGGCAACGGCATCGGTGGATGCGGGCGGGGCGGGCGGCTCCTTCCGCTGCTGGCGCTTGCGGCATTTTTGCTGGCCCTGGTCCCCGGTTCCGTGTCGGCGCAGTTTTTCAGCGATCGCCCGCCGCCGATTCCGCCCGCCTCGGTGCCGGAGGTGCCGTCCGGCCCGGCGCTCAATCTGGCGCCGCCGTCCGGGGCCGGTTCGGGGCCCGTGCTGCCCGGCCCGCTGAACCAGCCAACCATCGTCCAGCCGTCGATCGCGACCGTCCCCTCGGTCACGCCGCCGGCCGGCTCGCCAACCGCGGGGCAGGCGGTGCTGTCGCTGACGGCGCGCTACGGCAAGGACCTGCCGGTCATCAATGGCGGGCTGGTGTGGCGGGTGTTCGCCGACAAGCCTGACGACAACGGCACTTACAAGCTGATCCGCGAGGAGCGCGGGGCGACCCCCAACGTGGTGCTGCCGCCCGGCAATTACGTCGTCCATGTCGCGCTCGGCCTGGTCAGTGCGGTGCGCGCGGTCAGCCTGAAGTCGGAGACCGATCGCGAGGCCTTCGTGCTGCCTGCCGGCGGCTTGCGGATCGAAGGCCGGGTCGGCGGCAGCAAGATCCCGGCCAACCAGATTTCATTCTCGATCTACAAGGGCAGCCAGTTCGACGGCTCGGACCGCGGTCCTTTGGTGCCCAACGTGTCTGCCGGCGACGTCGCGCTGCTGCCCGAAGGCACCTACTACATCGTCTCCAACTATGGTGACGCCAATTCGGTGGTGCGTTCCGACATCCGCGTCGCGGCCGGCAAGCTGACCGATGTGACCGTCACCCATCGCGCCGCCGTCATCACGCTCAAGCTGGTCAGCGAGAAGGGTGGCGAGGCGCTTGCCAATACCGCGTGGTCGGTGATCACGCCGGGCGGCGACGTGATCAAGGAATCGATCGGCGCGTTCCCGCGCGTCGTGCTCTCCGAAGGCGAATATCGCGCGATCGCCAAGAACGAGGGCAAGGTGTTCGAGCGTCCGTTCAACGTCGTCAACGGCGTCGATGGTGAAGTCGAGGTCGTGGCGCGCTGATCTGCGACCGGGTTGCATTTCATGCAACTGTCACAGTCTCTAATGCCAACTAACCATCGCGCGAATTTCAGCCGTCATAATCGCTTGCGCCGATGTCCGGCGTCGCCATTTTTACACGGCGTTAAGCCGCTGCATGACTTGGATGTAGCGGGGATTTGAGCGCGCTGAGATCAGATGAATCGTCATCACGCTCGGGATTCTGTTTAAGCATGGTCTTCTCGGAAATCCGTGTCGCACTTTCCGGATCATGCCTGGCGTTTGCGTGAACGGGGCGTGCCATGGTCATGGCCAACAAGAAATCAATAAAGACATCGGCCAAATTCAGTTCCGAGATGTTCGCCGACGTTCCGGTCCTGCAACGCAAGTGGCAGGCCGCGGTTCGTCCCGGCGAAAAGCTGCCGCACTATGAGGACGTCATGCTCGGCAGTCTCGGCCGGCTCGCGGACCACATCGTCTTGTTACGCGACGTCGATGGCGTGCTGTGCGTGTCTCATACCGGCCGCTACGTCCAGACCTGGTTGAACGACGATCGCTGGGGCGTTCCACTCAGTGTACTGCCGCCGGATTGCGCCACCGCATTGACCGAAGCCGCCGCCAACGCGCGTGAGAACTGCCGGCCCTATCTCGCGTCGGCGCATTGCGTGCGCGACGGCCTGGTGCGGACCTTCGACGTGCTGGCGTTGCCGACGCGGTCGCGTTGGGGCGGCGTGCTGGTCGGTGTCTATGTCAACGAGCGCAATGCGCAGTACAATCTTCTCGACACGATCTTCTCGGCCGCCGACGAAGGCGTGCTGTCGCTCGCCGCGATCCGCAACGCGCTAGGCGAGCCGGCCGACTTTCAGATCGTGCATCTGAACCAGGGCGCGGCAAGATTGCTGATGCAGCCTGCGACACAATTGCTGTGGCGCCGGCTCAGCGCCGGCGGCAATCCGCTTGCCGCGCCGCAAGTCATGGGCCGCCTGCGCGCTTTCGTCGGCAGCGGTCCCGGCGGCCAGTTCGAGATCGACAGCGGCGATCGCTGCCTGCGGCTTGGTGTCACCGCGTTCGGCGACATGCTGTCGCTCACGGTTTCCGACGTCACCGCGCTGAAGCAGCGCGAGCTGTCGTTCCGACTGCTGTTCGAGAACAACCCGATGCCGATGTGGGTGTTCGACGCCGGCACGATGGAATTCCTCAGCGTCAACGACGCCGCCGTCCAGCATTATGGATACAGCCGCGAGAGATTTCTCGGCATGACTCTGCGCCAGATCTGGCCGGAGGATGAGTGGGGCGTGCACAGCGCCGCCCTGCGCGAGATCGGGGATGTCTATCAATCGAGCCGCGACTGGCGGCATATCAGGGCCGACGGCACCGAGATCCATGTGCTGACCTTCGGACGCAGGGTGGCGTTCGAAGGCCGCGACGGCTATCTGGTCGCAGTGGTCGACATCACCGAGCGCCGCGCGGCCGAAGCGCGGATCGCGCATATGGCGCACCATGACGGGCTCACGAATTTGCCGAACCGCGACTACTACCAGGAACGCTTGCGCGAGGCGCTGGAACGCAGTCGGTCGGGCAACAAGCGCGTCGCGGTGATGTGCGTCGACCTCGACCTGTTCAAGAACGTCAACGATTCCTTCGGCCATCCGATCGGCGACCGGCTGCTCAAGCTGGTGGCGGAGCGGCTGCGCGAGACCGTCCGCGACGACAATGTGGCGGCCCGGCTCGGCGGTGACGAGTTCGCGATCGTGCTGGCCGCCGACGTCTCGCCAAACGAGGCGAGCACTTTCGCCGAACGGCTGATCGATGCGCTGAGCGCGCCCTACAAGATCGACGGGCTCGAAGTCGTGGTCGGCGCCAGCGTCGGCATCGCGCTGTCGCCGGGTGACGGTACGACGTCGGAAGAGTTGATGCGCAATGCCGACATGGCACTGTACCGCGCCAAGTCCGAGGGCGGCGGCGTGCATCATTTCTTCGAACCGGAGATGGATGAGCAGGCGCAGAAGCGCCGCGACATGGAGCGCGACCTGCGCGCGGCGTTCACCAATGGCGAATTCGAGCTGCACTACCAGCCGCTGGTCGATATCGCGGCCGATCGCATCTCGGGCTTCGAGTCGCTGCTGCGCTGGCGGCACCCACAGAAGGGGATGGTCTCGCCCGCGGAATTCATCCCGGTCGCGGAAGATATCGGCCTGATCGTCGCGCTCGGCGAATGGGTGCTGCGCGAAGCTTGCGCGGAGGCGATGAAATGGCCCGCCGACGTGAAGGTCGCCGTCAACCTGTCGCCGGTCCAGTTCCGCAGCCGCAATCTGGTCCAGGCCGTGATCTCGGCGCTGGCGCATTCCGGCCTGCCGGCGCGGCGGCTCGAGCTCGAAATCACCGAGTCGGTGTTCCTCGCGGAGACCGAAGCCAACCTGGCGATCCTGCATCAGCTGCGCGAGCTTGGTGTCAGCATCTCGATGGACGATTTCGGCACCGGCTATTCCTCGCTGAGCTATCTGCGCAGCTTCCCGTTCGACAAGATCAAGATCGACCGCTCGTTCGTGAAGGATCTGGCGCTACGCTCCGACTGTGTCGCGATCGTGCGCGCGATCTCCGGCCTCGGGCGCAGCCTCAAGATCACCACGACCGCGGAGGGCGTCGAGACGACGGACCAGCTCGACTGGCTGCGCGCCGAAGGCTGCAACGAGGTACAGGGATTTTTGTTCAGCGCGGCCAGGCCCGGACACGAGATCGCGGCACTGCTGGCCGGCTTTGCCGAGCGCGCGTCAAAGGCGGCGTGAGCGTTTTCTCTGCTCGTCATGGCCGGGCTTGACCCGGCCATCCATCGTTCTTCGAAGGGCTCTTTTCTCGGAGGACGCGTCAGAACCGCGTCACGATATCCGACAGCGCCGGGCGCGGGCGATCCTCGCTCGGCTTGGTCGGCGTGCCGATGTGGATCAGGCCGGCAAGCCTTTCGTCCGGCTTCAGGCCGAGGCCGTCGAGCACGTCGCGGTCGAAGGAGTACCAGCCGGTCAGCCAGCAGGCGCCATAGCCGAGCGCGGTGGCCGCGGTGACGATGTTCATCGCGCTGGCGCCGGCCGACAGTTCCTGCTCCCACGGCGGCACCTTCGGATGCGGCTTGGTGAAGGAGACCACGCCGATCACCAGCGGCGCATCGGTCAGGCGCTTCTTCTCGACCTCGATGTCGGTGGCCGGCGCGCCGGGATTCTTCCGGGCAAACACCTTCGCGATCACGTCGCCGGCGCGGGCGCGGGCATCGCCCTCGAACACGATGAAGCGCCAGGGCGCGAGCTTGCCGTGGTCGGGCACGCGGGCGCCGATCGTCAAAATGGTCTCGAGCTCGGCCGCGGACGGGCCGGGCCCGGTCATCTCGCGCGGTTTCATCGAGCGGCGTGTCTTCAGAAGTTCAATGGCATCGGGCACGGGGATCTCTTTCGCAACGCTTAGGTTAGCCCTTGAGATAGCACGCGAAATCGCCCGCCACGAGACCGCCAGCCGTCTTTTAGACGGATTGTGATCGGCGCCGAATCCAGCCGGCTAGCCGAACATCTTCTCAAACCGCTTCGTCAATCTGGATTCGATCGCCGCCAGGCTCTCTCGCGTGGGCAACTCGTAGAGAAGTATCCCGCCGAAATCGGAGGGAATTTTCGCGCCCTTTTCCCGCACGATCAAAGTGCGTTCCTTCCCTTTTGCACCGGCAAAATATCCGGCTTCGAAGACCACGTTATCGCGCGGAGCGAAGGCTTTCGTCTTGCCGGTACTGACGAGGTCGTCTTCCATGAACAGGAACATGCCGCAGTGGGTCAGTCGCTCTGCCGATCCGATCGCGTCCCATATGGATTGACCTGCCTGGAAGTCGTCGTGCCAATCCAGGACGCGCAGCTCCAGTGTGTTCCTGAGAAGGTGCAGGAGCATACTGGCGACAGGTTTGGCTTGGGAGGAATACCCCAAGAAGATGTGTTGTTGCTCGCGGACTTGATCGAGAAATTTTTTGAGAATGGCGTTGAACTCATCCGTCTTGAGCCACTCGGGATCGAGTGACCTTGGCATGTTGTAGGGGGCGTTGGCGAAGTTGCTTCTCAGCGCGCCGCGCGGATCAACGGATTTCTCCCGAAGGATGAGGTAAGGGCGCTTCGAGAGGTCTGACTGGACAATGCCGATGTGCGCAAACTCGCTTGGCAGGACCGCCTCTTCATGTTTGCCGCCGGCGTTCCTTTGCCCGCCCCATTGTTCAAATGCGAGAACGATGGTGCCGTCCGAGTCCCGGATGGCATCATAGCGTTCGCGGACATTCGCTCTTTCCTGTGAACTGCTGAGGATTGCAAAATCAGGATGGGCAAGACGCTCGTTCAGCGCGATGCGAAAGGCATTCTGTTGCTTCGTTAAATTCTTGTCCTTCGGCGAAAGGATCTTGATCTTCCAAGGAGGTTTCACAATCAGCCCCGCGAGTGTCATGCAAATGTCGTAAACTATACGACGCGCTCAGGGGTTGTGAAGCGGCATTCGGTGTCGCGAGTGCACGCTCGCGACACCGTCGGTGTGTTGAGGCTGACGGATGTGCGCGTCAACCAAATGTGGTTCCGAACGCCTTAACCGCGCGCCCGCTTCACGTCCGGCGGGGTTGCCTCGTCGACCAGCGCGGCGATCGCTTCGTCGGTCGGCATCACGGTCTGGCGCTCGCTGCCGAGCCGGCGCACCGAGACCGAATGGGTCTCGGCTTCCTTCTTGCCGACCACGAGCAGCGCCGGGATCTTGGCCAGCGAATGCTCGCGGACCTTGTAGTTGATCTTCTCGTTGCGCAGGTCGATCTCGACGCGGAGGCCAGCGCGCCGCGCCGCAGCCGCCACCACCTTGGCGTACTCGTCGCCTTCGGAGGTGATGGTCGTGACCACGAGCTGGGTCGGCGCCAGCCAGAGCGGGAAGTTGCCGGCATAGTGCTCGATCAGGATGCCGATGAAGCGCTCCATCGAGCCGCAGATCGCGCGATGCACCATGACAGGCGCCTTCTTGGAGCCGTCGTGATCGATGTAGAACGCGCCGAACCGCTCCGGCAGGTTGAAGTCGACCTGGGTCGTGCCGCACTGCCAGTCGCGGCCGATGGCGTCGCGCAGCACATACTCGAACTTCGGCCCGTAGAACGCGCCTTCGCCCGGGTTGATCTCGGTCCGGATCCGGTTGCTGCCGGTGGCCTTGATCTCCGACAGCACGGTCGCCATCACGCGCTCGGCGTGGTCCCACATCTCGTCGGTGCCGACCCGCTTCTCCGGCCGCGTCGAGAGCTTGACCGTGAGCTCGCCTTCAAAGCCGAAATCGGCGTAGGTCGACAGGATCAGGTCGTTGATCTTGAGGCATTCCTCCGCGAGCTGCTCCTCGGTGCAGAACACATGGGCATCGTCCTGGGTGAAGCCGCGCACCCGCATCAGCCCGTGCATCGCGCCCGACGGCTCGTAGCGGTGCACGACGCCGAACTCGGCAAGCCGCAGCGGCAGGTCGCGGTAGCTCTTCAGGCCATGCTTGAAGATCTGCACATGGCCCGGGCAGTTCATCGGCTTGAGCGCGAACCAGCGCTTGTCCTCGGCCTCGTCGCCGGCCGACTGCGCCGCGAACATGTTCTCGCGATACCAGTCCCAGTGGCCCGAGGTCTCCCACAGCACCTTGTCGAGGATCTGCGGGGCGTTGACCTCGTTGTAGTCGCCGAGCAGCCGGCGCCGCATATAGGCGATCAGCTGCTGGAAGATGGTCCAGCCCTTGGGGTGCCAGAACACCACGCCGGGGCCTTCCTCCTGGAAGTGGAACAGGTCGAGCTCGCGGCCGAGCTTGCGGTGGTCGCGCTTCTCGGCTTCCTCGATCTGCTTGAGATAAGCGTCGAGGTCTTCCTGCTTGGCGAACGCCGTGCCGTAGATGCGGGTCAACATCGGATTGTTGGAATCGCCGCGCCAATAGGCGCCCGCGACCTTCATCAGCTTGAAGGCGTTGCCGACCTTGCCGGTCGAGGTCATGTGCGGGCCGCGGCAGAGATCGAACCAGTCGCCCTGGTAATAGATCTTGATCGGCTCGTTGCCGGGAATCGCATCGACCAGCTCGACCTTGAAGGCCTCGCCCTTGTCGCGGAACACCTGTTTGGTCTTTTCGCGATCCCAAACCTCTTTCGTGAACGGCTTGTCACGCGCGATGATCTCGCGCATCCGCTTCTCGATCGCGGCGAAATCTTCCGGGGTGAACGGCTCGTTGCGGAAGAAGTCGTAGTAGAAGCCGTTCTCGATCACCGGGCCGATCGTGACCTGGGTGCCCGGCCACAGCGACTGCACGGCTTCGGCGAGCACATGCGCGGCATCGTGCCGGATCAGTTCCAGCGCGCGCGGGTCTTCGCGGCCGATCAGCTCGATCCTGGCGTCGCCTTCGATGGGATCGTTGAGATCGGCGACCGTGCCGTCCAGCGCCATCGCGACGGTGCGCTTGGCGAGCGAGGGCGAAATCCCCTTGGCGATGTCGAGGCCGGTGGTGCCTTTGGCGAATTCACGCTTCGCGCCGTCGGGAAACGTCAGGGCGATCTTGTTCACGGGTTCGGCGGGCTTGAGGTTGGAGAGGCTGTACTGGAATCCGGATTCGGATTTAGGCGTTTCTGTCATCGATGACTCCTGGAGCTCACTCCTGCGAACGAGCGCAGGTAAGCGGAAAGCAGCGGTATAGCAGGGGATTTGACGCCTGCAATCCGGCAATATCAAGAAAATGGGCCTCCCGCCGCAGGTCGCTGAGGAAGTTCGTCTGGCTCTGGCGGCTCCGATCGTTGCGACGATGCCGATCATCGTCTAACGTCGAAAAACCAGTTTCCGCCACCGCACTATCTGCAAGGTTCATGTTTTCCCGTCTCCTGTTCTTTGTGGCGTTGCTTCTGATCCCGGGTGTGCTGCGGGCGGAGGAGACACCGGTCGAGAAGGCCGGATTTGCAAAACGGCTGACGATCTATCTCGCCAAGGGGGCGGCGAACGCCTGTGGTGCCGGTTGCGATCGCTGGATCGCGATCGAGGGCGAGATCGACCGCGATGCCGCGGCACGGATTCGCCGCTTCCTTGCCGGCGTCAAGGACACACAGCTTCCAATCTATGTTCATTCGCCGGGCGGCAATGTCGAGCAGTCCTATGCCATCGCGCGGCTGCTGCGTGCCCGCAAGGCGGCGGTCCGGGTCGGCCGCACCAGCGTGCCGGCCTGTTCCAAGGGTACGCAGGTCGATGCGGCCTGCCAAAAGATCAAAGCCGCGAAGGGCGAGGTCGAGGCCGAACTCGCTACGCGCAGCGCGATGTGCGTCTCGGCCTGCGCCTATCTGTTCCTAGGCGCGACCAGCCGCGAAGTGGCGCCCGATGCGGTGGTCGCAGTCCATAACTCCAAGCTGATGTTCGTGGTTCACGGACATCCGCCGGCGCAGGCCGTCGCGGATTTCAGGCGGCGCGAGATGGTCAGTGCCGATCGTGACCGCAACGCATTCCTGGCGGCGATGGGAATCAGCCATGAGCTCAGCGGCCTGATCCGATCGGTGAAGTTCGAGGATCTGCACGTGCTGACCCGGCCGGAACTCTATCGATTCGGAATCGACACCAGGGCGTTGCCGGAAACCTTGTGGGCGGTGGAGAAGGAAACGCGGCCCTATGTTCGCAAGATCGCGTTGGAGAAGAAGGGCGACGGCAGCTCGTACCGGATGATGGAGTGGCGCCTGTTCTGCGAGACCAAAGATCGCGGGCGGCTGATGTTCGTCCGCGAGTTCGACGAGGGCGCCGCGGGCAAGAGCATGGTGGTGATGATGGCCGGCGCCAGCAAGACCATCGCGTTCGGCAGGTCGCCGGCGCGGTTCGGCAAATACGAGGTCTGGAGCGATCCGGTGAGCTCGGACACGGTCAAGGCGATGCTGGCAGTGCCGCATCTGCAGATCGCCGAGAGCATGCCGTCGGCCGACACCAACCTCGGCGTTACGACATTCGACATCGACACGACCGGGCTGGAGCAGGGGTGGACGCAGCTTTTGGCATCGTGCCCGGCGGCGGCCGCGGCTCCAAAACCTGCGAGCTCGCCTCCGGCAGCGGTGTCGCCAAGCGTCAATGCGACGCCGGCGGCATCGCCGTCGCCATGAGCTCGAGCGCCCCGACGATCAAGTGTCGTTTCGCTCAAGTGCCATGCATTTAGATGCAGTTGCATTGATCTTTGGGTCTGCTATCAACGGCGCGTGAAACGCTTCGCTCCCACCGCTTTGATGCTCGGCAACATCGTCACCGGCTGCTCGGTGCTGGCGCCGGCCGGCATGCTCGCCGAACTATCCGACCGGCTCGGCGTCACGATCCACGCCGCGGGTCTCCTGATTACCTTCGGTGCGATCGTGTTGTGCGTGGGGTCGCCGGTCACCGCGTGGCTGACCAGCCGGATCGAACGCCGCGCCTTGCTGACGGCGACGCTGCTGGTGCTGACATTGACCAATGCGGCATCCGCCTTCGCGCCTGACTACGACAGCCTGCTGATGATCCGCATGGTGATGCTCGCGATCGGCGTGCTCTACACGCCGCAGGCGGCCGGGACCGCCGCGCTGATCGTGCCGGTGGAGAAGCGCGGCAGCACGATCGCCTACATCTTCCTCGGCTGGTCGCTGGCGGCGGCGATCGGGCTGCCGTTGATCACCTTGATCGCAAGCCGCTATGGATTCCGTGCGACCTACGGCGCGATCGCGCTGAGCGGGCTCGCGAGCTGCCTGTTGCTGTGGTGGCGGCTGCCCGGCGGATTGCACGGCGCGCCGGTCGATTTGAGGACCTGGGCCGATCTCGGCCGCAATCCGACCGTCATCCTGCTGCTGGCGATCACGACGCTGCAAATGTCCGGCCAGTTCGTGGTGTTCACTTTCATGGGGCCGCTGCTGACCAAGCTGACCGGTGCCAACGCGGACGCCATCGGCATCGTGTTCGCGCTCTACGGCATCTTCGGTTTCATCGGCATCGCGATCGCGACGCGCATCGTGGATTCCTGGGGCGCCTGGAAGACCTCGGTGCTGTTCACCGGACTGCTGCTCGCCGGCGTCGCGGGCTGGGCTTTGAGCGCGGGCGCCTATGCATTGATGGCCGCATCGGTCGCGGTGTGGGGTCTGGGCTTCGCCTCGACCAATTCGATGCAGCAGGTACGCCTGGTCGGTGCAGCGCCGGCGCTCGCTGCGGCGTCGGTCTCGCTCAACACCTCGGTGCTGTATATCGGCCAGGCCATCGGCTCCGCGATCGGCGGCCTGCTGTTCGCGCGCGAATGGCTGCATGGCGCCGGTTATGTGGCCGCGGCCTTCGTCGCCGCGGCGCTTGCGGTCGTGGTCATCACCCGGCCGCGACCGGCTGCGCGCGCCGCCGCAGCCGAGTAGGCCTCTCGCTTCGCGGTCTATGGTTGCTGCTGGCGGAACCGGCGAGAGGTCCGCGTCCGATCCCGTGGATCAACGGCGCGGCGACATTTGGCAGGGTTTGCCGATAACCACTACAGATCATTGCTACCTTTGATTGACGACATCAGGCCCCTATGCAAAACTAACGGCTAAGTTTTTTTGCTCGGTCAGGAGATACGATCGTGCATGTTGTTTTTTGCGCCATATTGATTGTCTTTTTCATTGCTTTGGGCGGTTCGGCGGACACCGCAAAGGCGGCCGAGACCTTCAAGGACTGTTCGGTCTGTCCCACCATGGTCAGTTTGCCCCGTGGCAGCTTCCTCATGGGTACCAAGCCGGAGCAGCCTGACGCCAAGGCGTCGAAGGGCGAAGGTGCCGGAGCCGATGCCGCCAAGAGTGAAGGTGAGGACAGCGAACTCTCCGATGGCGGCGGCGACGAAGGGCCTCAGCACAAGGTCGAGTTCAAGAAGCCATTCGCGATCGGGCAATATGCCGTGACGCGCGGCGAGTTCGCGGCTTTCGTCAAGGCGACGGGGTACCGCCCGGAGGATTGCTTCACGTTCAGCAGCGAGGATGTGCCGCACATCGTGATCCCGCATGGGCTCAACTGGCGTAATCCCGGATTTGCGCAGACCGATCGCGATCCGGTGGTGTGCGTGTCCTATGACGATGCGAAGAAATACACGGCGTGGCTGAGCAAGAAGACGGGCAAACGCTACCGGCTGCCCAGTGAGGCCGAGTGGGAATATGCCGCCCGGGCCGGCACGACGACCCCGCGCTATTGGGTGGGTGACGACGCCGACGTGTGCCGCCACGCCAATGTCCTCGACCGCGCGGCAGCGCAGACCTTCGGAACCGACAAGGACCACAAGGACGCATTCATTCCGTGTCTGGACGGGCACGTCTATACGGCGCCGTCCGGCTCATACCCGCCAAACCCGTTCGGGCTCTACGACATGGCGGGAAACGTCTGGCAATGGGTCGAGGATTGCTACGTCGGCAATTACAATAATGCGCCCGCCGACGGCACTGCCGTGAAACTTGACGGCGATAACGATGGCGACGGCAGGAACAACGCCGACGGCGACACCGACCAATGCACGACACGCGTGCTGCGCGGCGGCTCGTGGGCGTCCGCCATGGACCAGGCCCGGTCGGCGTACCGCCACGGTGACAGCTCGCGCAACGTTTTCTACGGTTTCAGGGTGGCCCGGCCGCTCTGATGTTTTCCGTACGGGTCGGCTCCGACCGCCCGTCGACAAGTCGATTGTATCAGCGGGGCAAAGCTCCGAGAGCCATGAGCAGCAACACGATGACGTGGACGGTCACTTCCAGGAATCGAGAATTGCGGCAGTCTGGCCGTCGCGGGAGGCCAGGATGCCCAAGCTGAGGATTTTCGTCAGCTACTCTCATGCCGACGCCAAGGAGCGCCCTGGATTCAAGGTCAGCCGCCTGGGCCTGATCATGCAGGAGCTGAAATACGAGCTCGGCTGTCATTCCGACCGCTCGCGGTTCGAGGTCCTGCGCGACGTTGAAATGACCAATGTGTCGGACAATTTCCGCGTGGAGATTGCCAACGCCATGGACACCTGCGACGTGGCGATCCTCTTCATTTCCGAGGAGTTCAGCCGGTCGGAGGAGTGTGAGGCGGAATTCGCTCGCCTGATCGAGCTCGGCAAGCCGCTGTTCCTGGTGGAGATCGAGCAAGTCCTGCTCAACGACGGCGAGAA
>CALRXG020000177.1:0-12559 GCA_943372075.1 Bordetella parapertussis
CGCGCCCCGGAATGACGAAAAGAAAAAGCCTGCCGTCATTGGCGACGGCAGGCCTTTTGGCGCGAGGCTGGCCTCGCGGCGGTTACGCAACGCAACGCTTACTGAACCCGTTGGAGCATGATCCGGAAAAGTGCGAAGCGGCTTTCCGAAAGACCATGCTCTAACGAAGAGCTTTAGGAGACGACCTCGGCGGTGACGCGGCCGACGCCGCGACCGGTCAGGCCGATGGCGCGGGCTGCGCCGGTGGAGAGGTCGAGCACGCGGCCGCGGATGAACGGGCCACGATCGTTGATGGTGACGACGACGCTGCGGTCGCCATGGGTGACGCGAAGCTTGGTGCCGAACGGCAGCGAGCGGTGGGCGGCGGTCATGGCGTTCTGGTTGAAGCGCTGGCCGGAAGCGGTGCGGCTGCCCGACTCATTGCCGTAGAAGGAGGCCATCCCCGAGAACGTGTGGCCGCCAGACGGCTGGATCGATGCATTGGCGTCGCGCCAGGACGAGCCTTCGGCGCGGGTGTGATGATGATGGTGGTGGCGATGATGATGGTGCCTGGACTTCGCGGACGCCTCCGTCACGCTGCCCCCGACCAGGATAGTTGCGGCGACAAACGCAAGCGCCGTACGCGAGCGGGTTACGTTGCCCGCCGCCTTCTTGATATTCAGCATTGATAAGACCCTCAGACAGTATTGCCACGAGCGTGGCAAGTGGAACCCCCGTCCCTTCGTTGACCAAAGCCGTTTGATTTCGCAATGAGGCACGAATTGGGCAGTAAATCCCAATTGTCTCGGGCTGAAATATCTTGTTACCGCTTCAGGCTATTCAACCGCGATTCTGTAATCTTGTCCGTTAACCAATTTTTAATGATATATATACTTGTGAATACTGATTAACGCCGCTGCGGTAAGTTTTCGGTAAGTATTCGTCAAATGGAGCGGTCGGTCCGTCCCGGGTTCCTTGCAGTCGCGGCCATGGGGCTATGCAGATTCCGATGGAACAAATTCGGGTCGGCGAGAATGGAGGCTGGCGCACCGAATTTCCGCGCGTCGAATTTTTCGCGTTGGCTGCCCTTGGTCGCCCGCTGCGGTCGCCAAAAAAGCGCATGCGACAAGGCGACTCTCACGATGCCGTCATGTTGCACCTGCGCGATTGCTATGTTAGCAAAGCCGCGATTTTAACGATCCCGGCACGTCCTGTGCCGGTCGAAAATCGAAGTCCCGCTTGAATTCCAAGGGCTTGGATCGCTAGGCGCTGCTTTGGTGGCGACGGTTTTTCCCTTGCGAATTTGACAGCAAAAAAGAGCGAGCTCGTGGCTGCTGAAGATCCGTCCGTTTCGGGAGTTTCCGGTCGTTATGCAACGGCCCTGTTCGAGTTGGCGCGCGACGAGAATTCCGTCGACCAAGTGAGGGGCGATCTCGACAAATTCGAGGCCATCCTCAACGACAGCGCCGATCTCAAGCGCCTGGTGCGCAGCCCGGTGTTCGCCGCCGACATCCAGCTCAAGGCGCTGAGCGCGGTGCTCGACAAGGCCGGCATTGCCGGCACCACGGCCAAGTTTCTCAAGGTGCTGACCGCCAACCGCCGGCTGTTTGCGGTGTCCGATGTGATCCGCGCCTATCGCGCGCTGGTGGCGAAGTTCAAGGGCGAGGCGACTGCCGAAGTCACCGTTGCCGAGCAGCTCAATGACAAGAATCTCGACGCGCTGAAGGCCGCACTGAAATCGGTGACGGGCAAGGACGTCGCGCTCAACGTGAAGGTCGATCCTTCCATCATCGGTGGCCTGGTGGTCAAACTCGGCAGCCGCATGGTGGATAGCTCGCTTCGCACCAAACTCAATTCGATCAAGAACGCGATGAAAGAGGCAGGCTGATGGACATCCGCGCCGCAGAAATTTCTGCGATCCTCAAGGACCAGATCAAGAATTTCGGCCAGGAAGCCGAGGTCACGGAAGTTGGCCAGGTGCTGTCGGTCGGTGACGGTATCGCCCGCGTCTACGGTCTCGACAACGTTCAGGCCGGTGAAATGGTCGAGTTCGAGAACGGCACGCGCGGCATGGCGCTCAACCTCGAAACCGACAACGTCGGCATCGTGATTTTTGGCGCCGACCGTGAGATCAAGGAAGGCCAGACCGTCAAGCGCACCCGCGCCATCGTGGACGCGCCGGTCGGCAAGGGCCTGCTCGGCCGCGTCGTCGACGCGCTCGGCAATCCGATCGACGGCAAGGGCCCGATCCAGGCGACTGAGCGCAAGCGCGTCGACGTCAAGGCGCCCGGCATCATTCCGCGCAAGTCGGTGAACGAGCCGATGGCCACCGGCCTGAAGGCGATCGACGCGCTGATCCCGATCGGCCGCGGCCAGCGCGAGCTGATCATCGGCGACCGTCAGACCGGCAAGACCGCGATCGCGCTCGACACCATCCTGAACCAGAAGCCGCTCAACGCCCAGCCGGACGAGAGCCAGAAGCTGTACTGCGTCTACGTCGCGGTCGGTCAGAAGCGCTCCACGGTCGCGCAGTTCGTCAAGGTGCTCGAAGAGCAGGGCGCGCTGGAATACTCGATCGTTGTTGCCGCGACCGCGTCCGATCCGGCGCCGATGCAGTACATCGCGCCGTTCACCGGCTGCACGATGGGCGAATACTTCCGCGACAACGGCATGCACGCCGTGATCATCTATGACGATCTGTCCAAGCAGGCCGTCGCCTACCGCCAGATGTCGCTGCTGCTGCGCCGTCCGCCGGGCCGCGAAGCCTATCCGGGCGACGTGTTCTATCTGCACTCCCGCCTGCTCGAGCGCGCCGCCAAGCTCGGCAAGGACCATGGTTTGGGCTCGCTGACGGCGCTGCCGGTCATCGAAACCCAGGCCAACGACGTGTCGGCCTACATTCCGACCAACGTGATTTCGATCACCGACGGCCAGATCTTCCTGGAGACCGATCTGTTCTTCCAGGGCATCCGTCCCGCGGTGAACGTCGGTCTGTCGGTGTCGCGCGTCGGCTCCTCGGCGCAGACCAAGGCGACCAAGAAGGTCGCCGGCAAGATCAAGGGCGAGCTCGCGCAGTACCGCGAAATGGCGGCGTTCGCGCAGTTCGGCTCCGACCTCGACGCCTCGACCCAGCGCCTGCTCAACCGCGGCTCGCGCCTGACCGAACTCCTGAAGCAGCCGCAGTTCTCGCCGCTGAAGATGGAAGAGCAGGTCTGCGTGATCTGGGCCGGCACCAACGGCTATCTCGACGCGCTTCCGCTCAACAAGGTGAAGGCCTTCGAGGATGGTCTGCTGTCGCTGCTGCGCGGCAAGCACGTCGACATCCTCAACGCGATCCGCGACAGCCGCGACCTGTCCGACGACAGTGCCGCCAAGCTGAAGGCGGCGGTCGACGGCTTCGCCAAGACGTTTGCATAACGAATGGGGCGCCGCCCGGCTCGAACGCCGGGCGTGACGAACGGAGGCTTGCGATCTGACCATCATGGTCGGATCGCCGGGGTGAACGAAGAATGGCGTCACTAAAAGACATGCGGGTCCGCATCGCCTCGACCAAGGCGACGCAGAAGATCACCAAGGCCATGCAGATGGTCGCAGCCTCCAAGCTGCGTCGCGCGCAGAACGCCGCGGAAGCGGCGCGGCCTTATGCCACCAAGATGGATGCGGTGATTTCCAACATCGCCGCCGCGGCCAACGGCTCGCCCGGCGCGCCTGCACTGCTCGCGGGCACCGGCAAGGACCAGGTCCATCTGCTGCTGGTCTGCACCGGCGAGCGCGGCCTGTCGGGTGCCTTCAACTCCGCCATCGTGCGCCTGGCGCGCGAGCGGGCGCAGTCGCTGCTGGCGCAGGGCAAGGACGTCAAGTTCTTCTGCGTCGGCCGCAAGGGCTACGAGCAGCTGCGGCGGACGTTCGACAGCCGGATCGTCGAGCATCTCGACCTGCGTTCGGTGCGGCAGATCGGCTTCGTCCATGCCGAAGACATCGCCAAGAAGGTGCTGGCGCGGTTCGAAGCCGGCGAGTTCGATGTCTGCACGCTGTTCTATTCGCGCTTCCAGTCGGTGATCGCCCAGATCCCGACCGCGCAGCAGATCATCCCGCTCGAAGTGGCCGCGCCCGCCGCCAACGCGGCTCCCTCCACGTCCTATGAGTACGAGCCGGAAGAAGACCAGATTCTCGGCACCCTGCTGCCGCGTAACCTTGCGGTGCAGATCTTCCGCGCGCTGCTGGAAAACAACGCCTCGTTCTATGGCGCGCAGATGAGCGCGATGGACAGCGCGACCCGCAACGCAGGCGAAATGATCCGCAAGCAAACCCTGATTTACAACCGGACCCGTCAGGCCCAGATCACGAAGGAGCTGATTGAAATCATCTCCGGCGCTGAGGCGGTCTAAGGCAGATTTCGAAGGAGAACAGTCCATGGCTACAGCAGCCAACCAGATCGGTCGCGTTACCCAGGTCACGGGCGCCGTGGTCGACGTGCAGTTCGAAGGCCACCTTCCGGCGATTCTGAACGCGCTTGAGACCAAGAACGGCGGTAACCGCCTGGTGCTCGAAGTCGCACAGCATCTCGGTGAATCGACCGTCCGCACCATCGCGATGGACATCACCGAAGGTCTGGTGCGCGGCCAGGAAGTCACCGACACCGGCGAGCCGATCCGGGTGCCGGTCGGCGAAGGCACGCTCGGCCGCATCATCAACGTCATCGGCGAGCCGATCGACGAAGCCGGTCCGATCAAGTCCGACGGCCTGCGCCCCATCCACCAGGAAGCGCCGAGCTACACCGACCAGTCCACCGAGGCTGAAATTCTCGTCACCGGCATCAAGGTCGTCGATCTTCTCGCTCCGTACGCGAAGGGCGGCAAGATCGGCCTGTTCGGCGGCGCCGGCGTCGGCAAGACCGTGCTGATTCAGGAACTGATCAACAACGTCGCGAAGGCGCACGGCGGCTATTCCGTGTTCGCCGGCGTGGGCGAGCGCACCCGTGAAGGCAACGATCTCTATCACGAGTTCATCGAATCCAAGGTCAACGCCGATCCGCACAATCCGGATCCGAGCGTGAAGTCGAAGTGCGCGCTGGTGTTCGGCCAGATGAACGAGCCGCCGGGCGCCCGCGCCCGCGTCGGTCTGACCGGTCTGACGGTCGCCGAGCACTTCCGCGACCAGGGTCAGGACGTGCTGTTCTTCGTCGACAACATCTTCCGCTTCACCCAGGCGGGTTCGGAAGTGTCGGCGCTGCTCGGCCGTATTCCGAGCGCCGTGGGTTATCAGCCGACGCTCGCGACCGACATGGGCGCGCTGCAGGAGCGCATCACCACCACCCAGAAGGGCTCGATCACTTCGGTGCAGGCGATCTACGTGCCGGCCGACGACTTGACCGACCCGGCGCCCGCCACCTCGTTCGCGCACTTGGACGCCACCACGGTGCTGTCGCGCGCGATCTCGGAAAAGGGCATCTACCCGGCGGTGGACCCGCTCGACTCGACCTCGCGCATGCTGTCGGCGCTGGTGGTCGGTGAAGAGCACTACAACACCGCGCGTCTGGTCCAGCAGATCCTCCAGCGCTACAAGTCGCTGCAGGACATCATCGCCATCCTGGGCATGGACGAATTGTCGGAAGAGGACAAGCTGACGGTGGCCCGCGCCCGCAAGGTCGAGCGCTTCCTGTCGCAGCCGTTCCACGTCGCCGAAATCTTCACCGGCTCGCCGGGCAAGTTCGTCGACCTCGCCGACACCATCAAGGGCTTCCGCGATCTCTGCCAGGGCAAGTACGATCACCTGCCGGTAGCCGCGTTCTACATGGTCGGCACCATCGAAGAAGCCGTCGAGAAGGGCAAGAAGCTCGCCGCCGAGGCGGCCTAAGCTTCGAGATGTCGTCATCGCCGGACTTGATCCGGCGATCCATCGCACGAGCAGTATTTTGACTGATGGACCCGCGGGTCGAGCCCGCGGGTGACAGCGCAAAGAACGGAAAGACCATGGCCACCTTCCACTTCGATCTCGTCTCTCCCGAAAAGCTCGCCTTCTCCGGCGAGGTTGATCAGGTTGACGTTCCCGGCGTGGAAGGCGATTTCGGCGTGCTCGCCGGACACGCGCCCGTCGTCGCCACGATTCGTCCGGGTATCCT
This sequence comes from Bordetella parapertussis, assembly GCA_943372075.1. GTDB lineage: Bacteria > Pseudomonadota > Alphaproteobacteria > Rhizobiales > Xanthobacteraceae > Bradyrhizobium. The sequence goes on from CALRXG020000177.1 coordinate 6,101, forward strand.
GACGATCACGGCCGCCGGCAAGAAGGAGAAGGTGATCGTGCTCGGCGGCCTCGCCGAAGTGTCGGACAAGGGCCTCACCGTGCTTGCCGACGTCGCGACCGCGCTGGCCGATCTCGATCGTGCCAAGTTCGCCGAGACGATCAACGAGATGCAGGAGAAGCTCTCCGAGAAGGAGGGCTCCGAGCTCGACCACGCGATCGAGCGGCTCGACCACTTCAAGGGCATCCAGCACGAGCTCAACGCCACGGCTATGCACTAAGGCGCGGTTGCCGACCCGCGATCGCGCCTTCGTCGAGTGAGCCGACGCTCCCTGTGAAATAGCTCACACTTTTGCAGTCATCGCCCGCGAGGGCTCGAGCTGTTGAACGCCCGCCACCTCATGGCAGGCGCTGAATGCTTGTTGCGCCCCGTCGTGTCTGGCGGCATGCTCCCCGGCATATTCGGGTTCCGGGGCTGGTGCTCATGAAGCGCAAGATCGCAGCGATCTTTGCAGCCGATATTGCGGGTTATAGTCGATTGGTTGCCGAGGATGAGGAAGAGACGCTGCGGCGGCTCGCGTCCTACCGGCAGGTCACCGACGATTTCATTGCAAAAGGCGGCGGCCGTATCTTCAACACCGCGGGCGATGCGGTGCTTGCGGAATTTCCCAGCGCCGTCGAAGCCGTGCGTTGCGCGATCGACATCCAGGAGAGCCTGCGGACGCGCAACATGGCCTATCCGTCGAGCCGGCAGATGGCGTTCCGGATCGGCATCACCATCGGCGACGTGGTCGAACGCGACGGCGACCTGCTTGGTGACGGCGTCAATATCGCCGCGCGCCTCGAAGGCCTCGCCGAGGTCGGCGGCATCTGCGTGTCGCGCGCGGTGCACGAGCAGGTCGCCAACAAGCTGTCGGTGCAGTTCGCCGATATCGGCGCCCAGGAAGTGAAGAACATTCCGACCCCGGTGCACGCCTACATGGTGGCGATGCGGCGCGAGGACGGCAGCTACGCGACGCCGCAGATCAAGAAGCCGGTCAAGGCCGCGCCGTCGGGCGCGCCGGCCTGGATGTGGCCCGCCGCCGTGACCCTGGTGCTGTTGGCCGCGATCGGCGTCGGTGGCTTCCTCTATTACACCAAGCTGGAAGCGTCAGCGACGAAGCCCGTTTCTGTCGCGAGCTCCACGCCGGCGTTGACGCCCGTGGCGTCGCCTTCACCGACGCCGTCGACCGCACCGTCGATCTCGACGGCGCCGTCCATCCCGGCGAAACCTCAGCCGACGCCGACATTGGCCGCGCCGATCCCGCCGTCTCCGCCACCATCACCGTCGATCGCTCCAGGTGACAGGTTCGCCGCCGAGGTCACGCCCTTCGTCAGCGACAAGACCCGGAACATGCTCGCGACCGAATATTCGCCCGCCGCCGATTCCAAGGCGGTCGCCATCAACATCAACGGCTTCTCCGGCTGGAGCGTGGCGCAGCCGAGCGAGGAGGCGGCCAAGACCGCGGCGCTCGAGCAATGCCAGAAGCGCGCCGACAATGTGAACTCGCCGCGCAAATGCGAGCTCTACGCCGTCGGCAATACCGTCGTGTACACCCATGGCCAGCCTCCGCTGCCGCCTTTGCCATGGGTGAAGCGCGACGTGCTGGTCGAGAAGCCGTTCGCCACCAAGGACGTTCCGTTGCTGCGCGACGCGGCCAAGGCCAGGCTCGACAGTTTGTTCGCGCCGGGACGCAAGACGCGGACCATCGCGCTCGGTCCGGGCGGTCACTACTTCTTCAATGTGGGCATCGATTCGCTGGAGGAATCGGCGCGCCGCAACCTGCAGGCCTGCGGCGCTGTCGCCGGCGTGCCCTGCACGATCATCGTGGTCGACGATGCCTTCGTGGTGCCGGTCCCGGCCACGTTGCGGGTGACGGGCTTCTTCAGGGCCGCGGACAGTTCGGTCGTCGCGCCGGGCGAGCGGCCCGAAATGGCGCGGAAGCTCGCGGAGGCGACGGCCGGCTGGAATGCGGTCGCGGTCGGGACGCAGGGGCGGCCGGGGCTGGCACTGAAGGCGGAGAACGAGCAGGACGCGATCGGCGCCGCGCTCGGCGCGTGCGCCAGGCGCGACAGCGAGTGCCACGTGATCGCGATCGGTCCGTTCACGGTCGGGCCGAACTAAGGAAGTGGACGCTGGTTCGTGTGAAGAAAACGCGCCAGAACAAAAATCTGTCCGTTCCGATTCAAGCGGAAGGCGGCCCCGGAACATGATCCGGATAATGTGAAGCGGCTTACAGTCGGAATCGTGCGCAAATGACAGACTTCGGCGCGATGACGAATCGATTCAACGACATCGCGATTCCATCCTCGACGTAACGGACGAGATACCGTGCTGACTTTCTCCACCGATGCTCTGCGCCCACAGGATCGTTTCGAGCACTGGTGCGACGTGCGCGGCAAAAGCCTGTTCGGCGTCACGATCGAACTCGATCGTGACAAGCGCCCGGATTTCCGCGGGCACTTTTCCGCGACGCCGGTGGGCGACGCCGTGCTCGCCGAAATGTCGGCGTCGTCCTATCGCGTCAGCCGGACCCCGTCGGACATCGCCCGCGTGCCGAGCAACAGCCTGCAACTCGCGTGGCAGGTGCGCGGCCCCGGCCACCTGAACATCGGTCGCGATCGTGTTCAGTTCGTGCGCAACGGAGACCTGGTGTTCGGCCATTCCAATCTGCCGTTCTTCTCGACACCGGAACGGACCGACGGTTTTCATTTCTTCAGCCTCAAGATCCCGGTCACCGACGAGCTTGTGCTCGGCACGCGGATCGAAGATGCGCCGCCGGTCGCGCTGGCGCGAGATGCCAGCCTGACCAGGCTGGTCGGCGCCATGTTCCGCGCCATGACGCGCGATCCGGCGCAAGCCGGGCAGTTCGCCGGCGAAGTTACGCATATGGTGCGCTTGGCGCTGCTCGCCCGCGGACGGCTGCGGCCGCGCCAGGATGAAATCCGCGCCGCGCTGCATGCGGGCTACCTCCACGCCGCGCGCGAAATCCTGCGGCGCGATCTGCACCGTGCCTCGCTGACGCCGGCCGCGGTCGCCGCCGAGCTCGGCATCTCACTGCGGCAATTGCATGCGTTGTTCGAGCCGACCGGCCTGTCGTTCGCGCGGACCTTGACGGCCGCGCGGCTGAAGGAGGCGCGGCGGCTGCTCCATGCCTCGCAGGAGCGTGGCATCGACGAGGTCGCGTTCGCGTGCGGCTTCGACAGCATCGCGACGTTCTACCGCGTCTTCCGCGCGACCTATGGCATGACGCCGGGCGATGCGCGGCGGATTCAGCCGGCGAATTCCGCGAACCGGGTCGCAACCGCGCGATAGACCTCGCGCCGGAACGGCACCACGAGATCGGCAACGCGGTCGAGGCGCTCCCAGCGCCATTGATCGAACTCCGCGGGCTGGCCGTTGCGCGGCGTCAACGGATCGATCTCGGCGTCGCGTCCGGTGAAGCGCAGCGCAAACCATTTCTGGCGCTGGCCGCGGAATTTGGCCAGCCGATGCGATGCCGGCCCGTCATAGCCAGGGAATTCGTAGGTCATCCAGTCGGTTTCGCCGAGATAGTCGGCGCTGACCGCCCCGGTCTCTTCCCACAATTCGCGCATCACGGCCTGGCGCGGATCCTCGCCTTCGTCGATGCCGCCTTGCGGCATCTGCCATTCGAGGCCGGGCAGCACGATCTCCGGACCGTCGTCCTTGATCCGGTGGCCGATCAGCACGCGTCCATCGCCGTTGAACAGCGCGATGCCCACATTGGGGCGGTAGGGCTTATCTGATGACATCTCGGTCGATAACGTCGCAGGTCTATTTCGCCGCCAGGCCGGCGAATTCCTTCACGACGCGCTCATAGACCGGGCGCTTGAACGGCACAATCAGGTCCGGCAAATTCTTCATCGGCTCCCAGCGCCAGGTGATGAACTCCGCCTTGTGGCCGCCGCCGGGATTGGCGACGTTGATCTCGTTCTCGTTGCCGGTGAAGCGCAGCGCGAACCACTTTTGCCGCTGGCCGCGATAGCGGCCCTTCCAGGCGCGTCCCGCGACGGTGCGCGGAATATCATAGATCAGCCAGTCGGAGACCTCGCCGAGCTTCTCCACCGACTTGATGCTGGTCTCCTCATAGAGCTCGCGCCGGGCGGCCTGAAAGGTGTCCTCGCCGGGATCGACGCCACCCTGCGGCATCTGCCAGACATGGGCGTCGTCGACATGCTCGATGCCGCCCGCGCGGCGTCCGATGAAGACCAGTCCGGCAGCATTCAGCAGCATGATGCCGACGCAGGTTCGATAGGGCAGGTCTTCATAACGTGCCATGCTGCCGCTACCTCGCACAGTTCTGGAGCCGCCGGACCTGGCCCCCCGGCAAGGTCTCGAGCTGCACCAACGGATTGATCTTTAGCTCGATTTTGATTTCAGCATCGCCGTTGTCAATGGCACAAGCATGATGCCCTTGGAGTCCAGTGTCTTGAGCCAGGCGCCGAGCCGCTCGATCGAGACTGGCAGGGCGGACGCCACGCCCACGGCCGTGCCGCGTTCCTTGGCAATCGTTTCCAGCTTGACCAGAGAGCGGTCGATTTCCGCCGACGTCGGAACCGCGTCGATGGCGAAGTCGGCCTTGGCGAACGGCAGCGACTGGCCTGCGGACAGGCTCTGCGCGACGCTGCGTGGGGTGGAACCGTCGTCGAAATAGCTCAGGCCCCGCTTGGCCGCTTCACGGATGATGGGTTGCATCACCGGATCGGTCGCGACGAACCGGGCGCCCATGAAATTGGCGATCCCGGCATAGCCCTGCAGGCGGCTCAGGTGCCAATAGAAGCGGTCGAGATTCTGCTCGCTGCCCAGCGTGGTCAGCAGGGTCTGCGGCCCCGGATCGTTGTCCGGATAGTCGAACGGCTCCATCGGGATCTGCAGCAGGATCTCGTGGCGCTGCGCCCGGGCGCGCTCTGCAAGCTTGCCGGGGTCAGCGCCATAGGGCGTGAAGGCCAGCGTCACGGCCGGCGGCAGCTTCATGATGGCGTCAGTGCTCTTGGCGGCGCCGACGCCGAGGCCGCCGACCACGATGGCAACCACCGGCATCCGGGCCGCCTTGGCGCGATCGGCTTCGGCGGCATAGACCGTGAACGGCTTCAGGCCATCGGCGATCAGCGGGATCATGCCGTAGCGCGACTTTTCCAGCAGGCGCGGGTCGATGCCGGTCATCGCGAGCGGCGGCGCGTCGCCATCGGTCTTGTCGGCGGGATCGGCGGCGCCGATCACCACGTCCTGGCGCTTGCCGCTGGAGCCGTCGATGATGGTGACGGTCTTGGCGTCGCCGGCGGCGGGCGCCTTGGCGGCGGATTTGGCCGCCGGTTCGGCCTGCGCGGCGGGGGCGTGCTTGTCATCGGTGGCGGCCGGCGCAGCGGTACGCAGCGCGACACGGGCGATCGGCTCGCCGCCGAGCGGATTGTCGTTGAACAGCGCAACGCCGACGAAGCCGACCAGCACGAGCCCCATCAGCACGGCAAGCGCCTGCATCGCCGTGAAGGGCAGGCGGAGCCGGCGCGTCCTGCCCGCGGTCTGCTGCCCAAGCGGCGTGCTCAGTTCGTCGGCCGCCTCTGCCATGAGCCTCCCCGAATCAACAGCGCGAACGATAGCACGATGCGGTGCATTCCCGCGCGCCGGGCCAGCCCGTCAAAGCACGGGCGCCGGTGCCGAAAGCAGAAAGGGCGGCCCGAGGGCCGCCCTTTTCGCCGGATTGATCCGGATCAATCAGTTCGCGGACTTGTTGGCCGGCTTGTCGGCCGCGGCCTTGTCACCGGGCGCCTTGTCACCGGCCGGGGCGGCCGGCGCCGGCGTGGCGTTGGAGGTCGACTTGATGCCGTGCAGCAGGTCGTCGGCCATCTTCAGCGCCTTGTCGTCCTTGGCGTCCGGCGGGACGTAGGACTGCGAGCCGGTCTTCTCGTCGCCATCGTTCTTCAGGTGGCCGCGCAGCGAAGCCTCACCCTTGGTGTCGGTGCGCGCCTTCAGCTCTTCCGGCACGTCCTGCAGCACCTCGATATCGGGCACGATGCCCTTGGCCTGGATCGACTTGCCCGACGGCGTGTAATAGCGCGCGGTGGTCAGGCGCAGCGCGCCGTTGCCCGAGCCGAGCGGGATGATGGTCTGCACCGAGCCCTTGCCGAACGAGCGGGTGCCGACCAGCGTCGCGCGCTTGTGGTCCTGCAACGCGCCGGCGACGATTTCGGAGGCCGACGCCGAGCCGCCGTTGATCAGCACGATCACCGGCTTGCCCTTGGTCAAGTCGCCCGGATGCGCGGCGCGGCGCTGGGTTTCCTCGGCATTGCGGCCGCGGGTCGAAACGATCTCGCCGCGCTCGAGGAAGGCGTCGGACACGGTCACCGCCTCTTCGAGCAGGCCGCCCGGGTTGTTTCTGAGGTCGATGATGTAGCCCTTCAGCTTGTCGCCGATCTGGCCCTG
>CALRXG020000178.1:0-12505 GCA_943372075.1 Bordetella parapertussis
GATCGGCTCGATCAGCTACGCGCAGGAACATCACGAGTGCTGGAGCGGGCATCTGCTCAAGAGCCTGAAGCCCTGCGGGTCGATGACCCCCGACGTCTAGCGCGCCCAAGCGCTCGGCCTTGATGACCGCCGGCCGGACTTGACCCGGCCATCCATCGCTGCTCAAAAAGCTGCCAATCTTTTCATGCCGTTCGGGCGTGCACCCTCTCCCCTTGTGGGAGAGGGTGGCGAAATCGAGCGGAGCGAGATGAAGCCGGGTGAGGGGTCTCTCTCCGCGCGCTCATTCGTGGAGAGAACCCCTCATCCGGCGCGCTGCGCGCGCCACTTTCTCCCACAAGGGGAGAAGGGAAGAACAGGAATCAACGGCATGGCAATCAGGTTTGACGGACGCGTCGCTATCGTCACCGGCGCGGGCAATGGTCTCGGACGGGCGCATGCGCTGGGGCTGGCCAGCCGCGGCGCCAAAGTCGTGGTCAACGATTTCGGCGGCGCGCGCGACGGCACCGGCGGCTCGCTGTCACCGGCCGAGACCGTGGTCGAGGAGATCCGGAAAGCGGGCGGCACCGCGATGGCCGACGGCGCCGACGTCTCGAACTTCGAGCAGGTCACCGCGATGGTCGAGCGCGCCACCAAGGAGTGGGGCAGCGTCGATCTGCTCTGCGCCAATGCCGGCATCCTGCGCGACAAGTCGTTCACCAAGCTCGAGGTCGCCGACTGGGACAAAGTACTCGGTGTGCACCTGACCGGCACGTTCTACTGCTGCAAGGCGGTGTGGGCCGGCATGCGCGAGCGCAACTACGGCCGCATCGTGCTGACGACCTCGTCGTCGGGCCTGTTCGGCAATTTCGGCCAGGCCAATTACGGTGCCGCGAAGGCCGGCATGGTCGGGCTGATGAACGTGCTCGCCGAAGAGGGCCGCAAGAACAACATCAAGGTCAACACCATCTCGCCGACGGCGGCGACCCGCATGACCGAGGAATTGCTGCCGCCGCAGGCGCTCCAGTTGATGAAGCCGGAGGCGATCACGCCGGCGGTGGAATTCCTGCTCTCCGAGGATGCACCGACCCGCACCATCATGGGCGCCGGCGCCGGCTCGTTCGCCGTCATCCGCGTGCTGGAGACTGAAGGCGTCAACCTGCCGCAGTCGGAGTGGACGCCGGACGGCGTCGCCGCGCATTTCAAGGACATCAGCGACATGTCGACCGCGAAGGCGCTGCAGGGCGCATTCGAGCAGACGCAGAAGTACGTCGCCCAGGCCGCCGCGCGGGCGGGGATCAAGCTCTGAGCATGCGTGTCGCCGTCATCGGAGCCGGTCCCGCCGGCCTGATGGCGGCGGAGGTGCTCGCGGCGGGCGGTGCACAGGTCACCGTCCACGATGCGATGCCGTCGGCGGGCCGCAAGTTGCTGATGGCCGGCCGCGGCGGACTCAATCTCACCCACTCCGAGCCGCTGCCGGATTTTCTCGCGCGCTATCGCGAGGCGATGCCGCGCCTGAAGGCTCCCGTCGAGGCATTCCCGCCTGCTGCCTTGCGCGCCTGGAGCGATGCGTTGGGGCAGCCGACATTCGTTGGCACCAGTGGCCGTGTCTTCCCGAAAGCCTTCAAGGCATCGCCCTTGCTGCGCTCCTGGCTGCGGCGGCTCGATGCAGCGGGCGTCGGCTTCGCCTTTCGGCATCGCTGGGTCGGATGGGACGCGCAGGGTGCACGGCTGTTCGAGACACCTGACGGCCGGCGCTCGGTCAGCGCTGACGCCACCGTGCTCGCGCTCGGCGGTGCCAGCTGGCCGCGGCTCGGCTCAGATGGCGCGTGGGTGGACATCCTCGCCGCGAAGGGCGTTCTCGTCGCGCCGATGAAGCCGGCCAATTCCGGCTTCATCGTCGCCTGGTCGAAGATTTTCCGTGACCGGTTCGAAGGGCAGCCGCTGAAGAGCGTCGCGCTCACGATCGGGCGGCATACGGTGCGCGGCGAGGCGACCGTGACCCGCTCGGGCATCGAGGGCGGCGCGATCTACGCCTTGTCGGCCGAGTTGCGCGAGGCGGTGCTGGCGAAGGGCAGGGCTGTGCTCAACGTGGCGCTGCGGCCGGATGCTGCGCGCGACGAACTGGTCGCACGGCTGTCGGCGCCGAGGGGCAAGCAGTCCTTCTCCAACTTCCTGCGCAAGGCGGCGCAGCTCTCGCCGGTCGGCATCGGCCTGTTGCAGGAGGCGGCGGCCGCCACCGGCCGGTCGCTGGCCACGCTGCCGCCGGTCGAACTGGCCGCGCTGATCAACGCGGTGCCGATCGAGCTATCCGGTGTGGCGCCGATCGCGCGCGCGATCTCGAGCGCTGGCGGCATCGGGTTCGATGAGCTCGACGAGCATTTCATGTTGCGCCGGCTGCCCGGCGTCTTCGCCGCCGGAGAGATGCTCGACTGGGAGGCACCGACCGGCGGCTATCTGTTGCAGGCGTCGTTCGCGACGGGCGTGGCGGCCGGGAAGGGCGCGTTGAGTTGGCTTGCACGGAAATCGTCGGATGGGTAGAGCGCAGCGAAACCCATCAACTTCGCTCTGCGTGGAGGCATGATGGGTTTCGCTGCGCTCTATCCATCCTACAGAGCGTGGTTCACTCCGAACCTGTCTTCGTCGCCAGATCGGTGATCAGGCCCAGCACGCCGAACCCCGCCGCGACCGCGCAGACAGCGCTCCAGCCGCCAAAGCTCCACGCCGCGGATGCGGCTGCCGCGCCGATTGCGCCACCGATGAAGAACAGTGCGACGAACAGTCCGTTGATCCGGCCGCGTGCCTCCGGCCGCAGCAAATTGACGGCGCGCCGGCCGAGCGTCTGATCCGTGGTGATGCCGAAGTCGAGCAGCACGGCGCCGATGCCCAGCAGCGTCAGGGCCGTGGCTCGCGATTCCATCACGCCAGCCCAGGCGCACAGCGCCAGCGCGCCGATGATCATCAGGTGCGCGGCGATCAGGAGCGGCCGCGCGAAACCCTTGTCGCCCCAGCGGCCGGCGAGCGGTGTCGCCGCGGCGCCGGCGACGCCGATCAGCGCGAACAGCGCGATGCCCCTGGCGTCGAGCCTGAATGGCGCATCCGGCAGGCGCAGCGCAACCGCGGCCCAGAACGCGGTGAACGACGCCATCACCAGTGCCGCGGTCCAGGAGCGAACGCGCAGCACCGGCTCCTCACGCAGCAGGTCTGGAAATGACCGCAGCAGCGCGCCGTAGCTGACCCTCGCCGCCGGTCGCAAGCTCGGCAGGTAGCGCGCCAACGCGCCGGCAAGCACCGTCATCAACACGGCCGACGTGATGTAGTAGCCGCGCCAGTTCCAACTGTCCGCGATCAGGCTTGCCGCCGGCCGCGACAGCAGGATGCCGATCATCAACCCGCTCATGACGTCGCCGATCGCTTGTCCCCGGCGCTCCGGCGGGACCATCGACGCCACCAGCGGCACCACCATCTGGATCGCGGCGCAGGACGCGCCGAGCACGAACGTGGCGGCGAGCAGGATCACCGCTGTCGGCGCCATCGCGGTGCCGATCGCGGCCACGATGGCGCAGGCCAACGTGCGCAGGATCAGCCGCTTGTTTTCGACCAGATCGACCAGCGGCACCAGCAGCAACAGCCCGAGCGCGTAGCCGAGCAGGGTCAGTGTCGAGATCAGGCCTGCCTGCAGCGTGGTCATGCCGAGCGACCGGCTGATCAGCCCGACCAGGATCTGCGGGGCGAACAGGTTGGTGACGACGGTGCCGGTCGTGATGGCCCCGATCCAGATCAGGGGGCGCACCGAGGCAGTGCGCGCCGGGGGGGGCTTGGTGGCTTCGGAGATGGTCATGGGACCTCGCAATGGAATGGCGAGGCCCCCTTTAAGGGATCGGCTTAATATGCTACAATTCAAATAAGATAATGAAGATTATGCGAGAATGTTATGAACACCCATGACCTTGTGGCGTTCGTCGCCGTGGTGGAGACCGGATCGATCGTCGCGGCCTCGGCGCGGCTGAACCTGACCCAGCCCGGCGTGACGCGGCGGATCCAGAATCTCGAGGAGATGCTCGGCGCGCAGTTGCTCGACCGGCTGTCGAAGCCGCTGAAGCCGACGGCTGCGGGGATCGAGGCCTACGAGCAGGGGCGCCGCGTGCTGCGGATGCTCGAGGACCTCAAGTCGGGCGTCGCCAATGATGGCGCGGTGCGCGGCGAGTTCAGGCTCGGCCTGACGCCATTCCTGTCTGAGGCTGGGCTCACCGGGCCGCTCGATGCGGTGCGTGGGGAGTTTCCCGCGCTTGCGGTGCGCGTGGTCTCGGGCTGGTCGCCCAACCACATGGAGCGGGTCAGCCGCAACGAGCTCGATGCCGCGGCGATCTGTCTGCCCGACGGCACCGCGCCGCCCGACGATCTCGCCGCCTCCGATCTCGGTGCGCAGCCGGTGGTGTTCGTCGTGGCGCGCGACATGAAGACGCCGAAATCAGTCGATCTCGAATGGCTGTCGCGGACCGGGTGGGTGATCAACCAGGATGGCTGCGGCTTCCGTCAGACGTTGAAGCGCCATTTCGATGCGGCGCATCTGCCGTTCAACATCGCGGTCGAGGCGCTGGACAGTGAGCTGCGGCTGTCGCTGGTCGCGCGCGGGCTTGGCATCGGCCTCGTCACGCCGGTGGCGCTGAAACGAAGCCCGATCCGCAACCGGCTCAAGACCGTGAAGATCGCGGATTTCAATCCTGCGGTGCGCGCCTGGATCGTGCACCGCCCGCCCGCCGGCCGCCTGGCGCGGCCGATCGAGGTGTTTCGTTCGGCGCTGGATCAGGAATTGCAGGCGCTGACCCGCGGCTAGCGCAGCTTGCCGCGCGCCGTCACCGGCAACGCGCCGATGATCTCGTCGCCGCGCACCATCACGACTTCGTCCATCATGTTGACGACGACGCAGACGTGATTGGGCACGATCCGCACCACGTCGCCGACATTGGGGCGGGTGTTGCTGCGGGATAGATCGAGGAAGCCGTGCTCCTCGGCGAAGCGCGCGATCTTGGCCTCGGGATGTTCGAGGATCAGGCCATGGCCTTCGAGGCCGCCGGTGTCCGAGGTCAGCGTCTTGGAGCCGGCATCGAGGATGCCGCGCTCCGGGCCGGCGCGGCTGACCACGGTGGAATAGATGTGCAGGGCGCAATCGTCCCAGGTCGCGCTGCCGGCGGCGACCTGCATGCGGTCGTTATAAATGTAAGTGCCGAAGCGGTGCTCGGTGCCGCCCTTCAACTTGCCGATGTTCTTCAGGTTCGGCGTGCCGCCGGTCGAGACGATGGTCGCATCCAGGCCGTGGGCGCGCACGCCGGCCAGCGCTTCGTCGTAGAACTTCTGCGCGTCCGCCCAGCCGGTCTCGGTCGGATACAGCATGAAGCCGGCGAAGTGCAGGCCCTTTGAGGCTGCGATCTCGCGCGCCAGCGCGATCGCCTCGGCCGGGGTTTCGACGCCGGCGCGCTTGCGGCCGGTGTCGCATTCGACCACCACCGAGAGCGGGCGGCCGGAGGCGGCCGCTGCCTTCGGCAGGTCGCCGACCACCACCGAATTGTCGGCCGCGACGGTGACGTTGGCCTTTGCTTGCAGCGCGCCGAGCCGCGCCATCTTCTCGTCGCCGAGCAAATTGTAGCTGATCAGGATGTCGTCGATGCCGCCATCGGCCATGATCTCGGCCTCGCCGAGCTTCTGGCAGGTGATGCCCTTGGCACCGGCCTTGATCTGAAGCTGCGCCAGCATCGGATTCTTGTGCGTCTTGATGTGCGGCCGGTTGGCGACGCCGGCCTCGTCGCAGGCCTTCTGGATGCGCGCGATGTTGCGCTCGACCCGGTCCATGTCGATCACGGCGCAGGGCGTGCCGTATTCCTTGGCGATCTTGGCGGCGAGGGGCGTGGTCATCGGCTTAGCTCCATTTCACAGCTTCCGTCATCGCGAGCGAAGCGAAGCAATCCATCTATCCGCGTCCGCAGAACCATGGATTGCTTCGTCGCTTCGCTCCTCGCAATGACGATCATTTCCATGCACATCAGGCCTGTTCGATCTCTTCGCGCAGCACTTCGAGTTCGAGCCAGCGGTCTTCGGCGGCGGCGAGTTCTTCCTGCGCCTTGGCGATCGCGGCGGAAGCGGCGTCGAATTTCTTGCGATCCTTGGTATAGAGGTCGGGATCATCGAGCAGCTTCTGCTGCTTGGCGATCTCGGCGTGCAGTCTATCGATCGTTTTCGGCAGCGTTTCCAGCGCGTGCTTCTCGTTGAAGTTCAGCCGGCGCTTGGGCGCGGCAGCCGGCGCCGCGGCCCTGGCTTCCTTCTTCTCTTCGGCTGCGGCGTCCGCCTTGACCGTCTCGCGCTTCACGTCGGCGCCGCGCTGCGCCAGCATGTCCGTATAGCCGCCGGCATATTCGATCCAGCGTCCCTGGCCTTCCGGCACGATCACCGAGGTGACGACGCGATCGAGGAAGTCGCGGTCATGGCTGATCAGGATCACGGTGCCGTCATAGTCGCCGAGCATCTCCTCGAGCACGTCGAGGGTCTCCAGGTCGAGGTCGTTGGTCGGCTCGTCCAGAATGAGGAGGTTCGACGGCTTGGCCAGCGCGCGCGCCAGCATCAGGCGGCCGCGCTCGCCGCCGGAGAGCGCTTCGAGCGGCGTGCCGCGCTGCTCCTGCGCGAACAGGAAGTCCTTCATGTAGCCGATCACGTGCTTCGACTTGTCGCCGACCATCACGTGATCGCCGCGGCCGCCGGTCAGGGCCTCGGCGAGCGTCAGCTTCGGATCGAGGCTCTCGCGATGCTGATCGAGCGTCGCCATCTCGATGTTGGCCCCGAGCCGCACCGTGCCGGAGTCGGGCGGGTCGTTGCCGATCAACAGATGCACCAGCGTGGTCTTGCCGGCGCCGTTCGGGCCGACGATGCCAAGCCGGTCGCCGCGCTGGATCCGGGTCGAGAAGCCGTCGACGATTCTGCGCTCGCCAAACGCCTTGGCGATGGACTTCGCTTCGATCACCAGGCGGCCGGATTTCTCGGCCTCGGCGGCGGCGAGCGTGGCATTGCCGGTGGCGCCGCGGTAGTCGCGGCGCTGGTCGCGCAGCGCGAACAGATTGCCCAGCCGCTTGACGTTGCGCTTGCGGCGGCCGGAGACGCCGTGGCGCAGCCAGTGCTCCTCGTTGACGATCTTGCGGTCGAGCTTGTGCTGCTCGCGCTCCTCTTCCTCCAGCACCTCGTCGCGCCACGCCTCGAAGGCGGCGAAGCCACGATCCATCTGCCTGATCTGGCCGCGGTCGAGCCAGGCGGTCGAGCGCGACAGGTTGGTCAGGAAGCGGCGGTCATGGCTGATCAGGACCAGCGCGCAGCGGCGGCTCTCCAGCTCGCCTTCGAGCCATTCGATGGTCGGCAGGTCGAGATGGTTGGTCGGCTCGTCGAGCAGCAGGATGTCGGGTGAGGGCGCCAGCACCCGCGCCAGCGCCGCGCGGCGCGCCTCACCGCCGGAGACATGCGCCGGATCTTCCTCGCCGCTCAAGCCGAGCTGTTCGAGCAGATAGCGCGCCTGGTAGTGATCGTCGCCAGGGCCGAGGCCGGCCTCGACGTAGGACAGGGTCGTCTTGTGCTCGCCGAAATCCGGCTCCTGCGGCAGATAGCGGATGGTGGCGCCGGGCTGCACGAAACGGCTGCCCGCATCGGGCTCGACCAGGCCTGCGGCGATCCGCAGCAGCGTCGACTTGCCGGAGCCGTTGCGGCCGATCAGGCAGACGCGCTCGCCCGCGGAGACCGACAGCTCGACACCCGACAGCAGCGGCGTGCCGCCGAAGGTCAGGCTGATGTCCTTGAGCTGAATGAGAGGAGGCGGAGCCATCGCGCTATTCCTGCTGGTTCGTCGTCGCCTGCTCGGCGCGACGGCGCTGGATGCGGCGGATGGTCTGGTCGAGTGTCGACAGGAATGTCGAGCGGTCGCGCGGCGAATAGGATTTCGGCCCGCCGGTGATCTCACCGGACGAACGCAGGTCGGTCATCAGATTGCGTACGGCCAGCGTCATGCCGATCGACTGTTCCGTGAAAGGTTTTCCATTTGGCGCGATCACGTCGGCGCCGGCTTTCACGCAGCGGCTCGCCAAGGGAATGTCGGCTGTGATCACGACGTCGCCGGCATGGGCGCGTTCGGCGATCCAGTCGTCGGCGGCGTCCATCCCGGAACCGGCGGCGATGCGCTCGATCAGCGGGTCCTGCGGCACGCGGATGAAATTGCCCGCCACCACGCTGACGGGCACGCCGAGCCGGATCGCGACACGATAAATCTCGTCCTTCACCGGACAGGCGTCGGCGTCGACATAGATGCGGGTGGAGGCAGTGGATTCAGTCATCGATTCAACGGTTCGCGGGCGCGGCCTGCGTGTACTCCATCGGGCGGAAAATTGCGAGCAAAACGAGAGGCTTGCCACGCTGACAGCTTCGACTACGATTGCCTTGGAAAAACAACCGAAATAAGGGGAAACCCCATGGATTCGAAGACGGCTGCGCAGGCCTATCGCGTCTCGGCCTACAACACCTCAAAGCTCTCGGAAAACAAGATCCACGACGACACGGTGGCGCGGAAGTTCGGCTTTTCCGGTGGCCTGGTGCCCGGCGTCGATGTGATGGCCTACATGATGCACTTGCCGGTCGAGAAATGGGGCCGCGATTTCCTGGAACGCGGGCTGATCGAGGCGCGCTTCGTCAAGCCGGTCTATGACGGCGAGATCGCGGAACTGACCGGCCGGGAAACCGGCAACGGGCTGTCGATCGAGCTCCATAGCCGCGGCGAGCTGTGCGCCACCGGCACCGCATCGCTGCCGGCGTCCGCGCCGACAGT
Organism: Bordetella parapertussis; assembly: GCA_943372075.1. GTDB lineage: Bacteria > Pseudomonadota > Alphaproteobacteria > Rhizobiales > Xanthobacteraceae > Bradyrhizobium. The sequence continues at coordinate 8,828 of CALRXG020000178.1, forward strand.
CGTGCTCGACGATTACAAGCAGGTCGCCGCCGTCGCCGAGCGCAAGCCGGTCAGCGCGTCGTCCTATGAAGAGGGCAAGTGGCTCGGCGTCATCCCGCGCGACTGGTCGGGCGACGCGGCGAAGGAGTATCTCGCCGACATCAGGGAGACCGACCCGATCTATCTGCGTGAAGGTCTCGGCCACCCCGGCCTGCTGCCGCGGGTGATGAACAAGGTGCTGGTCGACAATGCGATCCTCGGACCCTGGATCCACGTCGGCACCCGCATGCAGCTGTTGTCGGCCGGCAAGATCGGCGACGAACTGACGGCGCGTGCCAAGGTGACCGGCAATTACGACAAGAAGGGCCACCGCTTCGTCGAGCTCGATGCGCTGGTGCTTGGCAACGGCAGGCCGCTCGCGCATTGCTGGCACATCGCGATCACCCAGCCGCGCGAGCAGGCGGCGGCTTAGCGGGACGAGGCAAAACCTCGCCGCACCAACAACTGTCATACCCCGCGCATGCGGGGTATCCAGTACGCCGCGGCTTCTCGGTGAATCACCGCTGCCTCTGGAATACTGGGTTACCCGCTTTCGCGGGTGACGACGGCGGTGGGGGGCGAAATGGTGCCTTACGCCGCGTTCGCCTTGGCGTCCTGGATCGCGCGCCAGACGCGCTCCGGCGTCAGCGGCATGTTGATGTGCTTGATGCCGTACTCCGACAGCGCATCGACCACCGCGTTGACGACGCAGACGAGGCTGCCGGCGCAGCCGGCTTCGCCGCAGCCCTTGGTGCCGAGCGGATTGGACTTCGCCGGCGAGGGGTGATCATCGACCTGCATCGACGGCACGTCGCCGGCGCGCGGCAGCGCGTAGTCCATGAACGAGCCGGTGATCGGCTGGCCGGAGGCGTCGTAGCTGACTTCCTCCATCAGCGCCTGGCCGATGCCCTGCGCGACGCCGCCATGGAGCTGGCCGGCGACGATCATCGGGTTGACCACGGTGCCGAAATCGTTGACCGCCGAATAGCGTGCGATCCGGGTCACGCCGGTGTCGGGGTCGATCTCGACCTCGGCGACATGGCAGCCGTTCGGGAAGGTCGACGCCGTCTCCTTGGTGGCGTGATCGACGTCGAGCGTCTCGGGCGTGCCCTCCGGCAATTTTCCGGCGCGCATTCGCTCGGCGAGCTCCATGATGCCGATCGAGCGGTCGGTGCCGGCGATGGTGAAGCGGCCCTGGCCGAATTCGATATCGGCTTCGGAGGCCTCCAGCATGTGCGCGGCGACCTTCTTGCCCTTTTCGACCACCAGCGCCGAAGCCTCGACGATCGCCTGGCCGGTCGCCGTGATCGAGCGCGAGCCGCCGGTGCCGTTGCCGAACCGGACCAGATCGCTGTCGCCCTGTTCGAGCGTGATCTTCTCGAAGGGCACGCCGAGCTGCTCGGACAGCACCTGCGCGAACGGCGTGGCGTGGCCCTGGCCGTAATCCAGGGTACCGGTGGTCAGCTTCACCGAACCATCGGGCTCGAAGGTGATTTTGCCGAGCTCGCCGGACGGCGGCGCGGTGACTTCGAGATAGGAGCCGACGGCGATGCCGCGCAGCTTGCCGCTCTTTTTGCTTTCCTTCTTGCGCTTGGCGAAGTTGTCGTAGTCGGAGATCTCCAGCGCCTTCTGGAACACGCCGGCGAAATCGCCGCTGTCATAGGTGACGCCGGAGGCGGCCGGGAACGGCAGCTGCGACGGCTTGATGAAATTGCGCTTGCGCAGCGTGAAGCGGTTGATGCCCATCTCGTCGGCGGCGGTGTCGATCAGCCGTTCCATGTAGTAATTGGCCTCGGGCCGGCCGGCGCCGCGATAGGCGCCCATCAGCGTGGTGTTGGTCACCACCGTCTTGATGTCGACGCCGAGCAGCGGCGTGCGGTAGACGCTGGCGAGGTTCTTGCCGGTGTTGAGCGACAGCGGTCCCGGCGCGACGCCGGTGATGTAGGCGCCGAGATTGCCGTAGCCGGACAGCCGCACCGCGAGGAATTTGCCGTCGGCGTCGAGCGCGAGCTCGGCGTGGATCAGCTGCGCGCGGCCCTGGCTGTCGGACAGGAAGCTGGTCGAGCGTTCGTCCAGCCACTTCACGGGACGGCCGAGCTCGCGCGCCGCATGCGCGATGCAGGTGTATTCGGGATAGTTCAGGTTCTTCATCCCGAACGAACCGCCGACATTGCCGGTCAGGATGCGGACCTTGTCGGCCGGCACGTTGAGCAGCCGCGCCAGAATCGCCTTGTTGCCGGAGACGCCCTGGGTCGGCACCTGCAGCGTGAAGCGCTCGGTGGCCTTGTCGTAATGCGCCAGCGCGACGCGCGGCTCCATCGAGACCACGGCGACGCGGGTGTTGACGATGTCGAGCTTGGTGACGTGCGCGGCGGCGGCGAATGCCGCGCCGATCTTGGCCGCGTCGCCGTAATGGTAGTCCAGCGCGACGTTGTTCGGGATGTTGTCATAGAGCTGCGGCGCGCCGGGCTTCGACGCCTCGGCCGCGTCGGTCACCGCCGGCAGCGGCTCGATGTCGACCTCGACGGCCTCCGCGGCATCGCGGGCCTGCGCCGCGGTCTCCGCGACCACGAAGGCAACGGGATCGCCGACGAAGCGGACCTTGTCGGTCGCAAGCGCCGGGCGGTTGGTCTGCAGCAGCGGCGAGCCGTCGCGGCTCTTCAGCGGCAGGCCGCAGGTGAATGGCTTGTATCCGACGGCCTCAAGATCGGCGCCGGTCCAGACGCCGAGCACGCCCGGCATCGCCTTGGCGGCTGCCGTGTCGATCCCCTTGATGATCCCGTGGGCATGGGAGGAGCGGACCATCCAGCAGATGGCCTGGCCGGGCAGGACGAAATCGTCGGTGTACCTGCCCCTGCCGCGGACCAGGGTGTCGTCCTCCTTTCGTCGAACAGGCTGCCCGACACCGTATTTTTGCAGTGCGATAGCGTTGTCGAGCGAGGCGGGCGGCGTGTGATCTTGCATCGGAAAATGACCTGAAATGCCCGGATTTGCTGGAGTTTAGGGGCGTTGTGGAGATAACGCACACCCCGCTTAACGACAACGCCCGATTGGACATGGACCCAATGTGAACAGAGTTTGCGCAGGCCCTTGGCGCTGCTAAAGTTTCCGTGAACGGTAATTATTCGGCGGGCCCGATCCTCCGGCGGACGGTCCTGCGGAAAGACAGTTTGGATGAATGACGATGTGCGGCTTTGTGACGGCCCTCCGGCCGGCGAAGCCCCGTCAGGGTTGGTTGCGGCAGCCGCGGAAAGTGGCGTCTACGCCGCGCTGGACCTTGGCACCAACAATTGTCGGCTGCTGATCGCCTGTCCCACCGGCGATGGGTTCCGCGTGGTCGATTCCTTCTCGCGGATCATCCGGCTCGGCGAGGGCATCGCCGCGACCGGTTCGATCAGCGAGGCGGCGATCGAGCGCGCGATCGCCGCGCTCGCCATTTGCAGCGACAAAATCCGCTATCGCAAGGCCCGCCGGCTGCGGCTGATCGCCACCGAGGCCTGCCGCGCCGCCGGCAATGCCGAGAGCTTCCGCGCCCGCGTCGCGGCCGAGACCGGCATCGAACTCGAGGTGATCGATCGCGAGACCGAGGCGACGCTCGCCGTGATCGGCTGCTCGCCGCTGCTTGATCCCAGGGGACGGGGCGCCATCCTGTTCGACATC
>CALRXG020000179.1:0-12358 GCA_943372075.1 Bordetella parapertussis
GCGCGGCTCGCTCGGCACCAAATACTTCCTGGCGCGCGATCGAAAGGGCGTCATCACCAGCCCGGCGGTGATGCTTGGCTATTTTGCGCTGGCCAGCCTGACGGCCTTCGAGCTTTACCGGCTGTTCTTCAATCCGGAGCAGCAGTTCACCTACCAGCTGCTATCGACGGACTGGGCCATCTGGCTGTTCTTCGTGAACTTCATCTTCCTGATCTGGCGTCTGGGCAACCGGATGATCTTCACCGGCATGATCTATAATTTCAGCCATGCCCTGATGTCCGCGCCGCGCCTCGTGGTGGGGAATTTCGTCAACTTCTTCGCGACCTGGCGCGCCGTGCGCGTCTATCTCGGCCACCGGATATCCGGCACGCCGCTGGTCTGGGACAAGACCTCGCACTCGTATCCGGTTCACATGGGCGAACTGACGCTGCCCCAGGCGCCTGGACCCGTCGGCGCCGGCTCGCGCAGCGAGGTTGCCGAGCGGTAGGCCCTACCGCGCCGGATCAAGCCGCTCGCATGAACTTGCTGCTGACTGGCGCGAACACCGTGAGCTCCCGTTCGCGGCGTGGCGATCCGAGAACGAGGCGGGAGAACGACCGCATCGAGAAGAACGCGATGCCCACCACGATCGCGAGAAGCTGCAGGCCCGGGTAGAAGATCGCCGCAGCCAGCACACCCCAACCGAGCCCGATCGCCAGCACGTCGCTCAGTCGCGTGCCGCCGCAGGCGTCGAGTTCGACCCCCTGGTCGAGTGCGGCGGCAATGGCATCGAACCCGTCGATGGCATCCACCCGCGCATCTCGTCCAAACCGGTCATCGTTGGAAAACATTCCGCGCTCCCACTGGGGCCGTTCTCGGCCTCTCCGTGGAGCATCTGATCGTTGAGCCGTTTCATGCGGCTCAAACGCCTCGCTACAATTTTAGCTACCGCCGCACTTGGTCCGGCATCGGCAATTCCGTGCTCGGCCACGCATAACGACGCCCTAACAAGCCGGTTAAGAATTTAGGCATTGCCGGACCAGGGACCGGCGATTGCTGGCACGCCGATTGCGATGGGGTCGATGCTTCCTGGTTGAATCTCTCAACCTTAACCATGCTTGTGCAAGAACGGGACACGACATGCGCTACCAGCCTCATTTCGGGAACGAAGTCGCCACACTCAGCAAACTGATCACCGACCTCAACAATTCGGTCTCGATCATCACCGCCGACATCGAAGCCGAGGAAGCGAGGGTCAATATCGGCGACATTGCCGACCCGGCCTATCCGATGCTCGCGCGCCACCTGCGCAGCCGCCGCAACAATCTTCAGGCCACCATCAACAACCTCGTCGATCGTCTTGGTGCGGCTCACCCGCGCGAGGCGGAGCCGGTGGCGGCATGAGCTTCGTCCGCCAATCAGGCGGGATCCGATCGCCATTTGGGCCGGATGATGCGCTTGATCTCGTCGCCCGCCGCCCCTGCGGGCGCGGAGCAGCCGCGCACAGCCAATTGCCGGGACACCATAGCCGAACAGAGGTATCCAATAACCTTTTAACCGACCAACCCCTGAGGTTCAAATTACCGAACCCATGACCAAAGACACATTGGAATGAGGCTGAAGGCTTGTTCGGGTTGGCTAATCCAAAGTTTCCAGAGTCAACGAATTACCATGACAGATGATCCGTCTGAATTGTCCAAGCAGCAGGACCGCGACCGGCGCAAACTGAACCGGGACTATCTCGAGGTGCGGCGCCTGCGAAAGCTGGTTGACCGCCTCGAGCAGGCACTTTCCACGACCGAGACCGCGAGAACCAATCGACCTTCGTGACCGGCGCCACGGCGACTGCCGATCCATGCACTGCAACAGGCATATAGCGGCGTTGAGGACGGCAGCGCCGGCTGCGACGGCGTGCGCGGAATGAGACTTCTCAATCAGAAACATTGTATCTGACCGGCGTCCGAGACCAGACCCGGCCTGCGGCGCGGCATGACAACGCCCCGAAAATCCGCAACACTGGGATGGTTCTGTCGATTGCGGCCGTGCGTCCATTGTTTCATTCGCGGTGGAAGATAATATTGTGGGCCGGCTGCATCGGCTGGTGCAGACCACGACCATACATTCCGAGAGACCATTGAAGGCTTCGTCGAAACGATAGTGAGCAACCATTGCCAGTGAGCAGATAAGAAGTTGTTGTGGTGAATTGGCGTGCGCGATCTTGCGGCAATGCCGAGATTTTTTTCACTGACCGAACACCAAGATCGAAAGATTTGACGCAACGCGTGGCGCGCTGCTTCACCGCAATCGGGTCGGCCTTTCCGTCAATTTCAGATCGGCCCAGTGAAAACCGTCGCCCCGATCAGTACACATTGCCGCGTCATCTTTGCGATGCGGCCAATGATCCTCCAGTCGGCGCCGCAACTGCGCGCGCATCGATAGATCTCGATCGAACGAGCCGCCCGGACACACAGGCTGGAATGATCCGTGCGGCAGCGGTTGACGAAGTGGACCAGGAATTTTGAGATGACCGATCGAATTGCCCTTTTCATTGATGGCGCGAATAATCACACCGCGGCGAAGGCCCTGGGCTTCGAGGTCGACTACAAGCGCCTGCTGACCGAATTTCAGAAGCATGGCATCCTGCTGCGCGCCTTCTATTACACCGCGATCAATGCGGATGAGGACTTCAGCGTCATCCGGCCATTGGTCGACTGGCTCGACTACAACGGCTTTACCGTGCGAACCAAGCTCGCCAGGGCGTTCGACGATGGCGAGGGCCGCAGACGATTCAAGCGCAGCATGAGCGTGGAGCTTGCCGTCGATGCGCTGGAGGTCGCACGGCATGTCGATCACATGTTCTTGTTCTCCGGCGACGGCGACCTCAGGCGGCTTGTCGAAGCCGTGCAACGGCTTGGTTGCCGCGTCACCGTGGTGTCGAGCATGCGCATGAAGCCGCCGATCGTCGCCGACGAGCTGCGCCGGCAGGCCGACACCTTCATGGAGCTCGACACGCTGCGGACCGCGGTCGAACGGCCGCCATTCCCGACCGCGCCCGAATAGCGGCGCGGCGCTCGACATGCAGGAGCCACCCACGGTCCCCGGTGGCTGCGTTTGCGCTCGCGGTCGCCGATCGCGGACGGCCGCGACTGCGGATTGCAAGGCCCGCTCTCCCTCGCATCAAGCTTAACGGACGAGTTGAGTTGCGCATTTCGCACGAGGGCCCATACAGTCCCTCACCGGCACGGCAGCGTCCGCGCCCGGCAGAACGAGCACGCCGCACATTGCGCGGCGGGTTGGTAGTGGATTGCCAGGCATCGAGTTTTTCTCATATGGCGAAACGAATTGAGCGCATTGATTTTCAGCTTCTCTGCCGCCGCTGCGATAGCTTCGGCATCGTGTTCGAGGGCGTCGAGGATGCGTTGCCGTCGACCGTGATCCAGTGCCGCAAATGCGGCTCGCCCCGCGGCACGCTCGGACAGCTGCGCGCGCTGTCGCTCTCGGGTAGTGTCGACCCCATCCAAGTCTGACTTCTCGCGATCTGGCGCTGCCGATCAATCTAATCGTCGCGGCCAAGGTTCACCTTGAGCTGATTCGCCCAGAAAGATGCCGAACTCGCGGCGAGGTGGTTATTGTCGAAGTAAAGGGGAATGCCATCTAGGCTGACAGCGCAGATACCGGACCCGCACAAAATCTTGGAGGGCGAGAACGTCCCGGAAATCATCGCCTTTTCCTCGACGAGCGCCTTGAAGAAGTACGCGAATGTGTCGCGATAGGTGTTCTCGTTCACCTCAAGGGATGTGCTCGGATAGCCGGCCAGGGCGCGCGCCATAGCTTGAGGTACATCGGCGTTGGCGCCCGGCAACGGTTCCCAGACGTATGCCCGCTTGCCCATCGCCACGATTTCCGAAAGGGACGCCCTGAACTGTTCCTGGAAAAGGCGGATCGACCTCTCCGGAGACGGCGGGATATCGTCGGACGCGGTGAGAGCGTCCAGCGGCTGCCGCCAGATCGACACCAGGAAGACGTTCTCGATCGCCGGTGACCGCTTCAAGAGAGCGAAAATGCCTTCGTTGAACGAAAAGCATTCGCCTCTGTCGTGATAGAGATGCACGCCGCGCAGCGGCGGACACGAATGCTTGAAGGCAAACAGCGCCGATCGACCAGTTGATGCAAGCCATGCCTCCAGCGCCTCCCGCGCAGCCCACGCGTGAGAATCGCCATAGATGAGCCATGTCGGCGCGACGCCAGGCGTTCCGATGGTGCAGATCTTGGAGGGATCGAAGCTTCCCTTGTGCTCACACTCGGGCATCTCCGGAGGACGATCGCCCGAATAAGCCGCCAGAACAGCGACCTGCGGAGCAAAGCGCCCCGGCATTCCCTTCAATCCGATGACAGCGACCGAAGCCAGCAGCGACAGACTCAATCCTGCAGCATAGCAGGAGATCAGGACGACCGACCTGGCGGCAAACTTGCCGTCGCGGATTGGCCGTTCGACCAAATGATAGATGGCAGATGCCAGCCCGATCGAGACGGCAAACATCGCAACACGCCAAGGAGCTGTGTATCGTTCGCCGAACAACTGCTCACAGAATACGATGATCGGCCAGTGGACAAGATAGAGCGGATAAGAAATCCGTCCCACGTAGCGAAGAACGCCATTGGTCAGTATCTGCTGGGTCACCCCCTTGCCATCAGCACCAGCCAGAATGGCAAGAGCTGCGCCGGCGGTCGGCACGATGGCCGCGACTCCCGGGAACCGGTAGGTACGGTCAAGCAGAGCGAAGGAGGCTGCGAGCAACAGCAGACCGACGATGCCAAACAGATTCGTCAGTCTGGCGAAGCGCATCCTTTGGTCAATCAGCGCGATACAGGCACCGGCAAGCAGCTCCCACGCACGCGTCGGGAGGAGATAGAAGGTCGCTTCCGGCTTGCTGGCAACGAAGTACAGATTGAGGAGGAAAGAAATTGCGAGTGCGCCAAGAACCAAAGCGAACACGCGCTTCATTGCGAACCGGTATGCCAAAGCCAGACCGATCGGGTAAAGCAGGTAGAACTGCTCCTCGACCGCCAGAGACCAAGTATGCAGCAGATAGGCGGAGTTCGCGGAAAGCCCGAAATAGTTGATCGTTCGCCAGTAGTAGAAGTTGGAGACATAGAGCTGCGCGGCGGCGACTTCCTTGACCAGGCTGGTGAAGTCGGCTGGAAAGAGCAGCATCTCGCCAGCGAGGAAGACCAGAAACAGGGTCGCGAATAGCGCTGGCGCCAGCCGTCTCACTCTGTTGAGGTAGAACTGCGGGAGGCTGAAACTGCCGCGAGCGATCTGCCGCCCGATGATCGACGTAATCAGATATCCCGAGATCACGAAAAACACGTCGACGCCAAGAAATCCGGCCCCCTTCGATCCGAGCAGATCGAAATGAAAAACCAGAACCATGAGGACGGCGATGGCCCTGAGACCGTCGAGGTCTTTCCGGTACTCGAATGAATATCGCGTTTCGCGAGCGAAGAGGCGCGTCGAATAAAAATTCATCTATCTGTCGCTATTATTCCTGTTTCGCGCTCGGCCATCCGCCAAACTCGAAAAGACACGGCAGGCGCAAATGGCCCCAATTCACGTGAACGCACGACCAAACACTTCATGGTCGAAACTACTCCACGTCGTCGCTTCCGCCTAGTAGGTCCGGTCGCGCAGGGACGAAAATGGATACACCACGGCGACATCGACGACCGATAGCGAGCCAGCCGCCGTGGCAAAGTCGACCGTGTCCGCGTTGCGAGCGATCGCACTCCGTCACTGCTCTGTGCTTCGGTCTTAACCTTAAGAGCGATCTGCGATCGTTAGCTGTCTCCTATCGCAACGGCCGGAGTTCCGCGTGATGGGCGCCTCGGCCGGCGCGCCGTTCCTTGCCGGCATCGTCATGGATGACGCGGAACTTCCACCTCGAGGAGGCGCACCGGCAAAACATCGAAAACAACCCCATGCAAAGCAAGAGGCCGCCGCCGGCAGGCCAACATGCAACTTGACTCGTCGGGCAAATCAGCGGCACACTTCCATTATTCCGAATTCGCGCAAACGCCCTCGCCCCGCCGCAGCGGGCGCCGGGTTTGCGATCGCAACTCGCAACTCCCACCCATCATCCATTGCACCGACGCACCGCGGCGAATAATCGCCGGCGCGTGGCCGGATCGCGCGGGCCTGCGGCGCGCCAGCCAGGAACTCCCGACATGAGCAACACGTCCGACCCCACGATGCCGACGGCAACCCGCACGGCCGATCCCGCCAAAGCCGCCGCGGTGCCGCGCATCAAGCTCTCGGCGCAAGGCTTCGCCATCGACCATCCCGATCGGGAACGCGGCGAGCAACTGTTGGCGAACGCATTGGGCGTCGCCGATCGCGACGCGATGGAAGGCATCCTGCGGCAACTGGTCCGGGCCAGCGCGAGCGGCGGCCGTCCCGACCAGGTCAACCTCTCCTTCATGATCGCGATGGTGAGGAGCATCGGCCCGCGGGATTCCGTCGAGGCCATGCTGGTGGCGCAGATGGTGTCGGTCCATGTGATGGCGATGCGATGTGCCAGGCACCTCGCGAACGCCGACGACCTCGCCCAGCATGACAGCGCCGCACGCGCGCTCGGTCGCCTCGCCCGCACCTTCCCCGCCCAGATCGAGGCGCTGAACCGCTACCGCAGCCATCGCGAGCCCGCCATCACGGTGCAGAACGTCAAGGTGGAGGACGGCGGCAACGCCATCGTCGGCAACGTCACCCAGCATGCGCGCGTGATCGTCGCCGACAAGACGCCACCCGCCGCGCCGCAGGCGCGCAAGGCCGCGCGTGCCGGGCGCGCGCACGATGCCGCCGATGCCACACAGGCGGCACCGGCATGAGCGGCCACGGCAGCAGCACCGGCCCGATGCTGGCGAGCCCGCGTTGCGGCGCCAGGACCCGCAGCAGCGGAGCGTGCCGCGCGCCGGCGGTGCACGGCAAGCGACGCTGCCGCATGCATGGCGGCGCAGCCGGATCCGGCGCGCCAAGGAGAAACCGGAACGCGCGCAAGCACGGCCTGTTCACCGCGGAGGCGATCTCGGAGCGAAGAGAGATTCGCGCGTTGCTCGACGAGGCGCGGAAGCTGCTGGACGAGATGGGTTGATCGGTCGCAGCGACGGCGCACCAATTGCGTGCATGCGTGCAAATCGAGATGCACGGCGAGTTCCGAAGCACATCGGAACGGGAACGGCGGTCCTGGTCATATCCCTTGTCGCGATTGTGACAGCCGAGCACCGAGTTCCGTAGGGCCGACGTGCGCGCCGCAGGCTATAGCGTGCCGGATGACTGACCTTATCGTTCTTGCTTCGCTGTTCGCTTTCACCTTTCTTGGCGGCGTGATCGTCGGATACGGCCTGCGCGCCATCGTCTCGATCCGACGTCGCGAGCGGGCCGGTGGCCGGCTTCGGTAACGCCGAGCAAGACGTCACGGTGACGGTGGCAAGGCCGCTATCGGCAACATCGCCCGGCATGCGCGTGATCGTCTCCGAGCGACGCCGGCATCCGCGCCGCGGGCGTCCAGCACCGCGCGCGAGCAACATAATTCAATCGTCAGCCACACTTCCTCACTTTTGATCGCGACCATACCTCATTACCCTCACCGGGCGGTGGGTGAGCGCGGACTGCATCTCGAGGCCAACGGAGGTCGTGATGGTGAAGGCTCTCGCAGCGATTGGGCTTGCATGCGCGGCAACGGGTTCACTCGTCGTCGTTCCCGCAGCAGCAGACACGGTCTTGCCGGACCCGGCCTATTCGTTGCTGGTGACCGCCAGCAACCCGGCCAATTTCCTGCAAACCAACAATTCGACCACGGCCGGCACGCTGGGCACGTCGGTCGCCGGCGCGAGTGCCGGCGCGGAGGCCGTCGGCGCGGTGAACCAGATCCCGGCCTATGCGAGCAACGTGACGGCAGGGCTCCCCTTTGTCGGGGCCTCGGTCAGCGTCAACAACGGCAGCGGCAATGCGGTCGGCTATGCGACCTACTACATGGAGATCCTTGGTCCGGCCATGTCGGTCGACGTGACCGCGAACTATCACGGCGGCATCGTTGCCACCGGCAACGTCAACCCCGGCAACACCGTGGGATTTTTCCTGGCCGTCAATCCGGCGTCGCCGGCCGGTGCGCGGCCCGGCGACGACATCGATAATTCCGGCAACGCCATCTGGGCCGCGCAGCAGGTGAACCGGACCAGCACGGGGCTTCAACTCCTGAACGGATCGACCAACGCGACGACCACCACCTCGGTCAGCTCGCTCGGGCAGATCTCGGCCGCCCCGACCACGCAGAACGCCGTGCTGCTCACCGACACCGTCTATCAGATCACGATCGAAGCCTATGTGAACGCGTTCAGCACCGGCGCCGGCGAGCTGGACGCCTACCTCGATCCGACCTTCGTGATCGCCTCCGACGTCTCCGACCCGCAGGATTACTCCTTCGCGTTCAGCCAGGGCATTGCCAATGGCGTGCCTGAGCCGGCGTCGTGGGCGATGATGATCGTCGGTTTCTGCGGGTTGGGTGTGATGTCGCATCAGCGGAAACGGCGGATGGTGGCGGGCGTCGGCTGAGCGGGGCCCGGCCGAGTCCGCAAACGGACAGTGTTCGACACGGCGACGCAGAACGGTTGTCAACAACGCCGCGCAGCACGCAAGCGTTATGATCTCTGACGGGAAGCCAGCATCGCCCACGTGGGCGTCGAAGGCTGCGGATGCCAGGCGAGCGCATGATGCAGCCGATGCCGCACCGTGCCGTGCGCCGGCGATGCGCGGCAAGACGCGCAGCCGCATGCACGGCGGCGCGAAGGTATCCGGCGTATCAAGGGCCGACCGGAACGCACGCAAGCACGGCCTGTTCACCAGGGACGCGATCGCTGAGCGGAGACAGATTCGGGCGTTGTCGCGGAAGGTGCTAGAAGGGACGAAGTGATCGCTCTTCGCAGAAGGCGTTCACTGCGGCTTTCATCGAAATCGGACCTTCTATAGGTCGAGACATGCGGGACGGAGCATCCCCCGGATATCGCTACGCTCATCGGGCTACGGTTGCTGTGAAAAGCTGAGCGCCCCCCCGTAGACAACCCAAGGTTCCCCATGATCATATGCTGCTGTTGAGCCGCGGAGCGCGTTTTGCCGCAGTAAGCCGCGATTGATTTTGGAACACTGGCTTTGAAATCAGGTTGGTAGAACGTCGTGCCGCAGTGGTCGAATAAGGACCTCATCGTCTATCATGGGACGGACAGCCAGTCGGTAAAGGCCTCGCGCATAGCGTCCGGAAGCCCTTTGCCCTTCACGATCAATCTGGCCCTTTGCCGTCCGCGCACGGATTTTGGCCAGGGGTTTTACGTGACCACGTCCCTACACCAGGCTGAACAATGGGCGAACCGCCGCGCGACGGCGATCAATGCGGGCGCGTCCCCCCCGACCCCGCCCGCTGTCGCCGTCGTTATTCAATTTACCTTGAGCCGGGATGATCTGGCGGCTCTCGAGAGCCTATCTTTTGTACTGGAGACGCCTGACTTTTGGGCGCTCGTTTCGGATTGCCGTATCGGCTTTCCACCTCATCAAAGGGTAGGATCATCAGCGGCCTATGACGTCGTCTACGGACCGGTAACCCTTTGGCCACAACTCCTTGTTATCAAGGATTGTGATCAAATCAGCTTTCACACCCCTAAGGCGACCATTGTCCTAAAGAAGCCGGTCGTCTTCAAGAAAGCAAATGACGGTGACCCTAAGCAGACTTTGTTCTAAGATAGACTAAATCGACGAGCTTGAGGTACCTTATGGCATCAGGCGAAAGAACTACTCGGCCCGCTTCGACACGCGCCGACCTCTCTCCTCAGTTCATGACGGACTACTGGAGCTTTGTCGAAATCTGTCTCCATAAAGTCTTTCACCGATCGAAGCATGATGCTCATCAAGCGGTGCAGAACATGCAGAAGCGTGTCAAAGAGCTTCCTCACAATGGGGATCTGTTTGTCTATCACGACTCGCCACTTCAAACGGCTTCCATCTTGGCTGGTGCGTCTCTTCGTGAATTGTCTGAAGAAGAGCTTCTTGCCTACGATGCGCTTACCAACAGCAAAATTCCTGATCGCCCTACCCGCGAACAGGTCCTACGCGTTTATCGTGGATCCAACTTGAGGCCGAAGGCCGGTTGATCTGCGATCGCTTCTAGTTTCTCGTATTCCAATCCTCCGAGCCACGCACTAAGCATCCTTATCATCGGTTCGCCAAGACGTCAGCGCACGGACGTGATGGCACGGCTCTGCTAGCTGTGGCCTTCGAGCCTCCGAACGGCGTGGCGCTGCGCCTTGGCGCTCGATCGACCTAGATAAGATGATACTTATCATATATTAGGATAGTCTCGAAGGCCCGGGCGGTTTGGAGTCCCGGCCACGTCGGCAACCGCCACAGGAGCACCATGCGTCGAATTGTCGTAACGGGCCTGGGGACGGTGTCCCCGCTGGGCTGTGGCACCGAACTGGTCTGGTCGCGGCTGCTGTCGGGACGCTCGGGGCTCCGGGCGTTGCCGGACTGGGCGATGTCGCTTCCGGCGCGCATCGCGGGGATGGTGCCTGACAGGGCCGACGATGCCGAAGGCGGCTTCGATCCTGATCTGGCGGCGCCGCGCAAGGACCACAAGAAGATGGACCGGTTCATCCTGTTCGCGCTGCTGGCCGCGGCGGAGGCGACAGCTCAAGCCGGCTGGATGCCGGCCGAGGCGCGGGCGCAGGAGCGCACTGCCACAGTGATCGCAACCGGGATCGGCGGCTTTCCCGCGATCGCGGACGCCGTGCGCACGGTGGAGACAAGCGGCACGCGCCGGCTGTCGCCGTTCACCGTGCCGGCGTTCCTGGCCAATCTCGCGGCCGGGCACATCAGCATCCGCTACGGCACCAAGGGCGCGATCGGCGCGCCGGTGACCGCGTGCGCTGCGAGCGTTCAGGCGATCGGCGATGCCGCGCGCCTGATCAGGTCCGATGAGGCCGACGTTGCGATCTGCGGCGGCGCGGAGGCCTGCATCGATCCGGTCAGCCTTGGCGGCTTTGCCGCCGCGCGGGCGCTGGCGACGTCGTTCAACGAGGAGCCCGCCCGCGCCTCGCGGCCGTTCGACCGCGACCGCGACGGGTTCGTGATGGGCGAAGGCGCCGGCGTCCTCGTGATCGAGGAGCTCGAGCATGCGCTGCGGCGCGGCGCGCAGCCGATCGCCGAGATCATCGGCTATGGCACGACGGCGGACGCCTATCACATCACCGCAGGTCCCGAGGACGGCGACGGCGCCCGCCGCGCCATGGAGATCGCGCTGGCGCAGGCTGGCTTGCGCGCGAGCGAGATCCAGCATCTCAACGCGCATTCGACATCGACGCCGGTCGGCGATCTCGGCGAGATCGCGGCCATCAAGCGCGTGTTCGGGCGCGACGGCGGGATTGCCGTCAGCGCGACCAAGTCGGCGACCGGGCATCTGCTGGGCGCCGCCGGCGGCATCGAGGCGATCTTCACGATCCTGGCGCTGCGCGACCAGGTCGCGCCGCCGACGCTCAACCTCGCGAACGCCGATCCGGCCGCCGAGGGGATCGACCTCGTCGCGAACATCGCGCGGCCGATGACGATCGAGCACGCGATCTCGAACGGCTTCGGATTTGGCGGCGTCAATGCCAGCCTGGTGTTTCGACGCTGGGCCTAAGCCGCGGACGGCTGCGCCGTCATCCGCCAGAGACTTTTCCGTTGCGATGGAATCGGAACGGGGCTCCAGATTCCTGTCTTGATGCGTTTACTTCACGCGAACCGGTATCCACTTGGCGCGAAGGCGCGCTACAGCATGATGAGATCAGGTTGAGATGGAGCGGCGTCGAAGGTGCACCTCTCCCCTTCGAGAGCAGGGCTATCGCATATGACATCTAAGAGCTCTGGAACTGACGTTTCCACATCGTCATGCCCGGGCTTGTCCCGGGCATCCACGTTCTTGTTTTCTTGTGAAGGAAGACGTGGATGGCCGGGACAAGCCCGGCCATGACGGCGTTCACATGAGCTGCTCACACCATATGCGATAGCCCTGCCTTGGAGAGGTCGATTTGCGCGGCAAATCGGGTGAGAGGCTGCGGTCTATCGAGAGGGCAACAGCCCTCACCCGGCGCTTCGCGACCTCTCCCCGACGGGGAGAGGTGAACCGAGATCGCGCCAGGCCGATTCAACCAAAACTCGTCGGGCGCTAAAGCGAGATGAGATGAGGTTGAATCGTCATCTCACTTCAGCTTGTTGTTTGCGCATGATCTTTTCGGAAAACCGCTTCGCACTTTCCGGATCATGCTTTAGTTCAAGCGAACGATCGCGAAGTTCAGCAGC
>CALRXG020000180.1:0-12347 GCA_943372075.1 Bordetella parapertussis
GGGTTCGTCACCACCGGCGGCGAAAGCTATCTCGGCTTATTCGCGGAAGGTAGTTCCACCGTCGTGGATACGGTCGGCGAGATCAAGAAGCTGGAAGATAACGCCGCGCAGATCGCGCGGTTGTCTCGGCCAGACGAGCTTACGACGGCCAAGCTCGATGAGCTGCGGACGACTATCGCGGCAAGACGGAAAGCTGGGTTTGCCGCAGCCCAAGCCCTGATTCTGGAGCACTCGGGGAAGCATCTGATGGACCGGATGCGCTCTGTCGCAGGCGAGACGCGCGCTAGCGAATCAGATCTTCTCGAGACGAGAGCCTCCACCGCCCATTTCGCGGAGAAGATGATGATCGGCGTGGCGCTCGCATGCGTTTTGTTGTCTATCGCCGGCCACCTTGTCGCGGCTTATCTCGGCCGTCGCGAAGCCAGCACTTTGCCCGCACTCATTGCCATAGTACGGCCTTCCACCCCGGCCGCAGGTCGGTCGCATTAGGAGGTTCTCGGCGCCATCTCAGCCCCCTTGCCGACCTCATCAAGTCCGTACTTGGTCATCTTCGAATGAAGCAACTGGCGATGAATGCCCAGCTTCCGCGCCGCTTCGGCCCGATTACCCTGACTTTGCGCAAGCGCGTTGGAGATCATCTTGCGCTCGAGCTCCTCGAGTGCGGCGGGCAACTCCGTCGATCCGGCCGTTGCATCACCACGGTTAGCAGGCATGGGCGTATTGAGGAAACCGAAATCATCGACGTCGAGGACATCGCTCCGGCTGAAGATGGCGGCACGCTCCATGGCATTGCGCAACTCGCGGACGTTACCCGGCCACGGATGATCGATCAACCGCCTTTCGGCTTGGGGCGACAACACAAGTGACCGCGCGCTCGCGAGGCGCAGGAAGTGCTTGGCCAGCGGAAGGATATCCTCGGTCCGCGCGCGAAGCGGCTGAAGCGCGATCGGAACCACGTTCAGGCGATAGAACAGGTCTTCTCGAAACCTGCCCTTGGCGACCCATTGCGCAAGGTCGCGATGCGTGGCGGCAACGATGCGCACGTCGACGGGCTGCGAACGCCCTCCGACCGGCGTCACGAGGCGCTCCTGGATCGCACGAAGGATCTTCGCCTGCATCGCAATGTCCATGTCGCCGATCTCGTCGAGAAAGAGCGTTCCTCCACTTGCCTCCCGGAACGCCCCTTTGCGCTCGCTGACGGCGCCGGTGAACGCACCCTTTACGTGTCCGAACAATTCGCTTTCAAGAAGGTCGGTTGGTATCGCCGCGCAATTGAGCGCGACGAACGGTCCTGTTGAGCGCGCTCCAGCGCGATGGACGGTTCTCGCCACCACCTCCTTGCCGGTCCCGGTCTCGCCCGTGATCAGCACCGTCGTGTCGCTGTCCGCAACGAGACCGATGGTCTTCTGCACCGTGCGCATGCCCACGCTCGACCCGATGAGATCGCCATCCGAGAATTCGGTTTCAGCAACGCGCGCCGGCTTCTGGAGGGAAGAACGGGCTCTGACCATCCGGCGCAGCAGGGAGGCCAGATCGTCGCGGCCGACTGGCTTGGTCATGTGGTCGAAAGCGCCGAGACGCATCGCTTCGATCGTGTTGGCGGCGGTCGCATGGGCGGTCATGATCGCGACCGGCGCCGGTTTGACGCTTTCCGCCCGATAGTGGCGGAGGACATCGAGGCCGTTCATGTCGGGCATCCGCAAATCGAGCAGTATCGCGTCAGGTCGGCACGTGGCCGCAATATTGATCGCCTCGCGTCCGTTGGACGCGGCGCTCGGTTCGTAGCCGAGGTCTCTGATGGTTTCGCACAAGGCCCCGCGCAGCGCCTCGTCGTCGTCGACGATCAACACTCGGGTCATCAGGACGCTCCGCTAGGCAGTTCGATGAGGAACGTGGTTCCGTCCCTTCGATATTCGACGGTCGCGCGGCCCGCATGCGCCTCCGCGATTTCTCGGACGATCGCAAGGCCGAGGCCCGTGCCGTCGGCGCGCCCCGTCGCGAAAGGTTCGAACAGGTGATCCCGGATGTCGGCGGCAACGCCGTTGCCGTGATCAGCTACTGCAATCTCCAGACCAGTCGCCGTGGACTTGGCGGAGACCTTTATCGGCGCGCCCTCTGGGGAATTCTGGATGGCATTCAGGATCAGGTTGTCCAATGCGCGCCCGATCTGTGACGGATCGAGATAGGCCGGAGGATCGAGTGCTTCAGGGGCTTCCACCGAAATCGGCCTTTGGCCGGCCTGCTCGGCAAACAACTCGGCGTGCTTATTCAGCAGACCTTTGAGATCGGAGATCGCCACGCGACGAACGGCGGACCGCTGCACGGAGCGCAAAAGATTCTGCATCAACTGCTCCATCCGGGCGACCTGCTCGACAACGACGCGCAAGGCGTCTCTCGCGCGCAACGGATCGGCATTTTCGGCGAGGGCGTTCTCCGCCTTTAACCGCATGGCCGCCATTGGGTTCCGTATCTCGTGGGCGACCCCCGCGGCGACCCGACCGAGCGCGGCGAGCCGCTCGCCTTCGGCGACCCGTTGCCGGAGCTCCTCGGAGCGCTGTCGCGCCTCCGCGGCCGCGATACCCGCCCCATTGATGGCTTCGACGATGCGATCAAGGTCGCGTTGACCCGTGAGCGCCAGAACTGGCAGGTCCGCCGATCCGCTCGCAAGTGCCCGCTCGATCGAACGCAGCCGCAGCGACCATTTCCACAACACGCGGGCGAGCAGCGCCGCCGAACCCAGCAATACGACAAGAAGCAGGGCCAGGCCCGTTGTGGCCAGCAGGAATGGCCGACCACCGACCGTGACGACCCGGGTCATGACCCACGCGGCAAGATCGGACTTGCCGGGAAAAGGGCACCCCTGGAGCATCAGGACCTGGGAGCGCGCATCCCGCTTCCAGGCCACCGGCCGATTGGCGGCAACCGTGCTCTCCGCCACCTGGCGGATCGTCGGCTCCTCCGCCTTCGGCAAATCCGTCTTGACGCCGCTGCCTTCGTAACTGGGAAAGGCATAAGCTACCGAACCGATGCCGGCCCGCCATATCCCACCCTCCACTCCCGCGAACGGTTCGAGTGCGTGGGAGGTGTTGCGGGTCAGATCGTCGGTCGAGGCATTCGCGGCCGATGCCGCGGCCTCGCGTACGACGGCATCGCACGCTCTGACAAGCAAAGTCTCGGCCCGGTCGGTGCGTTGACTGTTCGTCTCGTCGTAGAGTGCGATCAGCATGGCTCCGACCACGACGGCCGCGATCAGGAAAAGGACCCAGCAAAGCACGAACCATCCGACGATCGAGCGGGGAAAAAACAGTCTGCGATCGGTTATCTGACAACTCCAAGGCAAAGATTGGAAAGGCACTTTTCGAAGGTGTCGAGGAAGAATCTTCTCCTCTTAAACGCGTCAGGGTCCACCTTCTACGCGTTCGGGAAGTTGTTTGCGACCAAGCCCTCGGGTCGCCTGAAAGAGATTTGTCTTTCTTCTCGTTCGGCGGCGGTTGGGGAAGAGTGGCCGCCAGCTTCCCCAACTCGGACAGAGCGTTCAATCCAGCACGTCGTGATTCCAGACGGATCGTCCGCATTGACGACACACACAAGTCTACTTCGGGCGATTTTTCCGAGTAAATTCAGGAAGATGCCGCTGGCACGCCTATTGCGAAGCCAATTCAAGCCACCGCGACGTTGAGCCAGAACGGTGTGCAAATTCCCAACACCAATGCTCCCGGATGGGCATCCTCCACGAGGACCGACTTTTGGCCATGCAACGGCAAGACGCCCCGCAGACGGAAGCCCGCTTGAGATCGCGAACGGCCAGGTACGGCCTCTGGTTTGCCGTCGCTGCAGCGGCGGCAGCCTTGTTGAAGTTCGCATTCGCGCCGTCCGGACCAGCGCAGGCGAACCCGCCCCCCGCTATGGTCGTATCCGTCGTCGATGCCCAGCGTGGAGCGGTTCCCGAGATCTTGGAAGCAACCGGCAAGGTGCTGCCGTCTGCGACCGTGGAAATCCGCGCTCAGATTGGCGGCATTCTCAAGACGGTTCTGGTCAAGGACGGTGATCACGTCGAGGTCGGTCAGCGCCTGTTCGAGATCGACGACGCGCCCCTGAAGGCGGCCCTCGCTCTTGCCCAGGCGCAATGGGAACGGGACAAGGCACTCGCTGACAACGCCGTGGATACCGAAACCCGCCTCAAGCCACTTGCGGAGACGGGGGCAGCTTCGAAGAAGGATTACGTGACAGCGCTTAATACGCGCGTGTCGCTCGTCGCAGCGGCCGCAGCCAGCAAGGCGCAGATCGACCAGGCGCGCATCCTGCTTGACTATGCAGTGATCACCTCGCCGATCGCGGGGCGTGCGGGGGCGGTGCTGGTCAAAGCCGGCAACCTTCTGTCGACGGCCAGCGGGTCCGTGCCGCTCCTGGTGATCAATTCGGTCACGCCGGCCGAGGTGCAGATGTCGGTTCCGCAGGTGGCTTTCAGGCAGCTGCGCACGGTTGGGTCCCGCAATCCGGTGCGTGTCGAGGTCCGCGATAGCGGCTCCAAACTGCCCCGCGCCGTCGGCAAACTGGCCTTCCTTGACAACGCCTTCAACGAACTGTCCGGAACGATCACCCTGAGGGCCCGCTTCGAGAACACCAACGAAGAGCTTTGGCCGGGAGAGTTCGTTGCCGCCCGCGTCGTGCTTCGCACGGATCCGGATGCCGTGACCATACCCGAGGCGGCGCTTCAACAAGGACGAGAGAGCCCATACGTCTACGTCGCTGAGAACGGCAAATCGCGTCTGCAGCGCGTCAAGATCGGTCGCATTGTCGACGGCCGCGCCGTGGTCTTGGAGGGCCTTGCCGGAAATGAGTCGATCATCAGCCGGGTTCCTTCGAATCTGCGCGACGGGACGTCGATCGAGGTCCATCCAGAGACCGGCGACGACGCTCCAGTGGCATTGCGATGAACCTTTCGCTGCCATTCATCGCCCGCCCGGTGATGACGACGGTACTCACCGTCGCCTTCCTGTTCTTCGGGGGCTTCGCGTTCCTGTCGCTTCCAGTTAACGAACTGCCCAACGTCGACTTCCCGACCATCACGGTCAACGTCTCCCTGCCCGGCGCGGCACCGGAAGCCATGGCGAGCGCGGTCGCCACGCCTCTCGAGCGCTCGTTCAGCGCGTTGCCGGGCCTCGATTCCGTGACGTCGACCAACATGACCGGGTCGTCGCGGATTGTGATCCAGTTCAAGCTCGACCGTGACATCGACGCGGCCGCACAGGACGTGCAGGCGGCGGTATCGCAGACCAACAAGCAGCTTCCGCCCAACATCGATCCGCCGGAGATCAAGAAGGAAAACCCCAGTCAGGCGCCGATCATGCATCTGACGTTGACGTCGCCGACGATCGCGGTGCCGCTACTTCATCAGTTCGGACGCGACCGGGTCGCGCTCCGTCTCAGCACCGTCCCCGGGATCGGCCAGATCGACGTCAACGGCGGGCAGAAATACGCCGTCCGCCTGTTCCTCGATCCGCAAGCGCTCGCGGCCAGGAAACTGGGCTTCGATCAGGTCGTATCCGCTATTCAGGCAGCCAACAGCAACCTCGCGACTGGGACACTCAATGCCAGCGCCCGGACATATTCGGTGCTCGCCGACGGCCAACTGCGGAACGCCGTGCAGTTTTCCGACATGATCGTCGCGGTCCAGGGCGGAGAGCCGATCCGGCTCAAGGACGTGGGGCGCGCCGAAGACAGCGTCGAAGCGATCCAGGCCGCGGCCTCCGTCAACGGCGACAGGGCAATCGAGATCAACCTGAAGCGCCAGCCCGGCGCCAATACGGTCGCAGTCACCAAGGCCGTGCGGGCGGCACTGGACGAAGTTCGCGCCTCGCTGCCGGGAGATGCGCGGCTCAACATCCTCTACGACCGAAGCGATTATATCAATGCCTCGATCCACGACGTCGAACTCACGCTGCTGATCACCTTGGTCCTGGTCGTGCTTGTCGTCATGGTGTTCCTGCGTAATCTGTCGGCCACGATCATCGTCGCCGCCGTATTGCCCACCTCGCTGATTGGGACCCTCGGCGTGATGAAGCTTATGGGTTACAGCCTCAACAACGTCTCCTTGCTTGCCCTGACGCTTGCCGTCGGCATTGTGATCGACGACGCCATCGTCGTGCTCGAGAACATCTTTCGGCACATGCAAATGGGCAAGGACAGGCGCCAGGCGGCTCTCGACGGCGCCGGCGAGATCGGCTTCACCGTCGTATCGATTACCCTCTCCCTTGCTGCGGTGTTCCTGCCGCTGATGGTCATGGGCGGGGTGGTCGGTCGACTGTTCTCCGAGTTCGGCGTCACGATGGCGGTATCGGTCGTGCTGTCCGGGATCGTCTCGATCACGTTGACGCCGATGCTCGCGAGCCGCTACCTGCAGCCGGGCGAAAGCAGCGCGCCGCCGCTGCGATGGTTCGACGGGCTCTTCACCAAGGCAGAACGCGGCTATGCTTCGAGCCTCGACTGGTGCATGCGGCGGCAGGCCCTGATGCTTCTGCTTGCGGCGGCCCTGCTGGCCGGCAGCGGAGGGATCTACTTCGTGCTCGGCAAAGGTTTCATTCCGCGTGTCGATTCCGGGAAGATCGACGGTAACACCCGAGTGCCTGAAGGCACTCCGTTTGCCGAATTCGCCGCCCAGCACGATCGGATCGTCAAGATTGTGCAATCCAATCCGAACGTCGCTTCCGTACTCTCGGTGATAGGGTCTGACGGGACCCCAGGAAACAGCGAAACCAATACCGGCAGAATGCTCATCGGGCTCAAGCCCCGCGAGCAGCGCAAGGACAGCGCAGACGAATTCATCGCACAGGTCAGGGAACAGACGAAGGGCGTCGATGGGATCGAGTTCGTCATGCGCAATCCGCCAGCCATCGACCTCGGCCCGCAGGCCAACCTCGCCGGCGTGCAATATCTTCTTCAATCGACCGACACCGAGGGGCTCTACACGGCCGCCGAAAGCTTCGCGCTGAAGCTCCGAAGCCTTCCTCAGCTCAAAGACGTTTCGAGCAGCCTGCGCCTGCGCAATCCACAAGCCTTGGTGACGATCGATCGCGATGCTGCGGCAAAGCTTGGCCTCAACCCGGCCAAGATCCAGGATACGCTCCAGAGCGCGTTCGGTGGCCGCAAGATCAGCTTGATCTACGCCAGCGCCGACCAGTATTCGGTGTTCGTCGAGGTCGACCGGCGGCTGCAGAAGGACATCAACGTCCTGGGTTCGATCTACTTGTCGAATGCCTCCGGAGAAGCGGTGCCGCTCTCGGCCGTTGCGCGCTTCACGACATCGGTCGGACCGCTCTCGATCGACCACTACAGCAATTTGCCGGCTGTCACGGTCTCATTCAACCTCGCGGACGCAATCGCGCTAAGCCAGGTCACGCCCCTGATCGAGAACTTCGCGAAGTCGGACCTGCCGAACTCCGTGGCGGGGCGTTTCATCGGTACCGCGCAGGCGTTCCAAGATTCGTTGAGCGCGCTTCCTCTGCAGCTGCTGGTAACGGTCGTGCTGATCTATCTGATCATGGCCGTACTCTACGAAAACTTCGCGCACCCGATCACCATCCTCACCGCTTTGCCGCTCGCCGGCTTCGGGGCTTTCGCACTGCTCTGGATCTCGCATCACGAGCTAAACCTGTTCAGCTTCGTGGGTCTGATACTACTCGTCGGTTTGGTCAAGAAGAACGGCATTATGATGGTCGACTTCGCTATCAGTTCGATGAGCGGCAAATCACCGAAACCAGCATTACAGGCCATGCACGAAGCGTGCGTCGTCCGCTTTCGGCCGATCATGATGACATCACTCGCCGCGATCTTCGGAACCATCCCTATTGCGCTCGGCTACGGCGCGGGCGCTGAGACCAGACAACCGCTGGGCATAGCGGTGGTCGGCGGTTTGCTATTCTCGCAATTGCTGACTCTCTATGTCACTCCGGTCTTCTTTCTCACGATGGAGCGAATGATCTCCACGGTTCGAGGCACTGCCCTGACATCACGCGAGCAGGCTCCCCGGCCTGCTGAACATCAGTTGCCTTGATCCGGCTACGGATTCAAAGCTCGTCATAGCAACCGGACCTAAGACTTCCCGTTCAGCCAGGGACCCGACCTTCCCGCTCTTCATGCAGCTTCACTCGTTGTAATTTGCGGTGCGCTCGGACGGCGTTTTCATTTGCTGCGATTTCAACAAGTGAGTGATTCGCTTCCTCGTGTTCGCCCAGCGCAAGCGCATTTTGCGGTGTCGCGGCTTGATAGTCTGCTGACCGGACCTAACGATATATCTGTGCTTCGGCATGAGAGAAACAGTACGTAAGGGCCATAAGAGATATCTAGAGAATAGACTCACATGCCGGTACATGCCGCGATAGGAAGGCCCGGGTTATGCTCAAAAGCAGACACCGAAGACGCCGAACAAGGGCCACTAGCGGGTGGTCGCTGCAGCGACTTGAAGCGTCGCGGGGCCCTGACAGCTTACCTTTGAATCATTAGCCGTGCGCCCATAATGAAAGTTGCTGTTCGGAGTCAGATTGCACCAATCATACCCTGGCTTCTTTCGTAGATTTGGACACCGCCCAGGCCCATTGAGCCAAACTAGCTTGAGCAACCACAGAGTTGTTCTTATGTTCAGTAGGACGCGTTGACTGTGGCAAAATGGACGGCCGGGTCTCCTCGCAGCTGCGAGATCATCTGCTTTGAGTTCACTTGTGAACTTAGCGTCCGCGACGTTGAGTTCACTTGTGAACTTAACTGCCGTAAAGCGCCGCGCCCCGGCTTGAATACTCGGCAGCTCAGCCATGCCGGTCGCATGCCGAGGCTATGTTGCGATTGCGAGTTGTGGCAATACAGCCCACCCATAGGACCTGCCAGCAACCATGATGACTGACAACGACCGCATTTCTACAGGCAATACAGGGTTGGACGCTGTTCTCCGGGGCGGTTTACCCGGCAATCGCCTATACCTTGTCGAGGGTTCGCCGGGCTCGGGGAAAACCACGCTGGCATTGGAGTTCCTCATCGAGGGCCGGTCTAAGGGTGAACGCGGACTTTACATCACGCTATCCGAGACGAAGAGCGAGCTCGAAGTCGTAGCTGGTACCCACGGCTGGAATCTCGAGGGAATTGATATTTTTGAGTTGAGCTCTGCGGACGAGGTCTTGGGCCCCGGCAAAGACCAATCCATTCTTCACAGCTGGGAGATGGAGCTTGGTGAGACGATCAAGCTCATTCAGGCTCAGGTCGAAAAAATCAAGCCGAGCCGGGTGGTCTTCGACAGTCTTTCAGAAATGCGGCTGCTCGCGCAGGATCCACTCCGGTATCGGCGGCAACTTCTCGTTCTGAAGCAGTTCTTTTCGGGCCTGCGTACCACTGTTCTGCTGGTGGACGATTTCACGGGATCGAGCGGAAGTTCGGATAACCATCTGCACAGCCTGTGCCACGGCGTCATAACGCTGTCGCGCCTTACATTGGATTTCGGCGCGGCCAGGCGCCGGCTGCAGATCCAGAAACTTCGGGGCGTTGATTTCGTCGCGGGGTATCATGACTTCGTTATCCGCTCTGGCGGCTTAGACGTTTACCCGCGCTTGATCGCCGCCGATCATCATACCGAGTTCTCTACTGACCCCGTTCCGAGTGGCATTGATGAACTTGACGCGCTTCTCAACGGGGGACCCTTCAGAGGCACAAGCGTCTTGATAACCGGTCCTGCTGGCGCCGGGAAAACCACCCTTGCGCTCCAGTACCTGGCGGCGGCCTGTGGCCGCGGCGAACCCGCAACAGTTTATCAATTCGACGAGCGCGTCAGCACCCTGATCAGCCGCGCCCAGGCGATGGGCTTCGACATTCGCTGCCACGTAGACGAGGGACGGCTGGTCGTCCGCCAGATCGATCCGGCCGAAATCTCCCCCGGAGAATTCGCTGCGGGCGTGCTCGAAGAGGTCAAGCGACGTTCTGTCAGGATGATTCTGATCGACAGCCTGAGCGGTTACATGGCGGCAATGCCGCAGGAGCAACAGCTTATCCTGCAGCTTCACGAGTTACTTTCGTACTTGAGTCAGTCTGGTGTCCTGACTCTGCTGATTAACCCACAAAGCGGCTTCTTCGGAAGCATGCAGACGCACGGGCTGGACGTTTCGTACCTGGCCGATACGGTCATCCTTCTACGATATTTCGAAGCCTCGGGACGGATCAGAAAGGCCATTTCAATCGTTAAGAACCGGTCTGGAAAGCACGAGGACACCATTCGCGAGATGCGGATCGACGACCGTGGCGTACGGGTTGGTGAGCCGCTGTCGCATTTCAAAGGCGTGCTGACGGGTACACCGGAATACACTGGTGTGGAGAGGCCTCTGATGGAGGATCGCGGTTCAGGTGCATAGGTCAGCCGCCGAAGGCCATCGTGTTCTGATCATCGCTCCCTACGGTCGCGACGCCCAGAGCGTCTCGGGTCTTCTCGTTTCCAACGGATATGACGCGAAGATCTGCGACACGTTCGTTGACGTGGCGGAACGCCTAGACGCCCAAGCGGGCGTCATCCTGATGACCGAGGAGGCAATCGCCGGCGACCTGGTGCCGCTTGAACTCGCCTTGAACGCCCAGCCGGCCTGGTCAGACATTCCTTTCATCCTGCTGACCGGTAGACGGGCAGGAAGGGAATCTCAGAACGAGGCGCTGCGGCGACAATTGCCTAGAAATGCGACCAACGTCGTCCTGATCGAGCGGCCCCTCAGCACGGAGTCGCTGCTGAGCACCATCGGATCGGCCATGCGGGCCCGGCAGCGGCAGTTCGTAATGCGCGATCAACTGGCCGAGTTGGACACGCAGCGGACGAGACTGACGACGTTGCTCGAGAATCTTCCCGTGGGGGTCGCCTTCCTCGACGAGCTCGGAAACAGCGTTGTCGCAAATCCCGCCTTCAGGCGCTTCGCCAGATCAGGCAGGAGTCCGGCATTTGATCCCGAGGCCGAACAGGACTGGCACGCACGAGACGAAAATGGCGAACGCCTACTGCGCGGTCGCTTTCCGAGTGCTCGCGCGCTGCAGGGTGAACATGTTGTCGGGACCGAGTTTCGCTATACCGGCCTCGAGACCGGGTCAGTATGGACGCGGATCAGCAGCGTCCCGCTTCGAAACGACGACGGATCGATTGCCGGCGCCATCAGCGTAATTGTCGACATAGACGAGCAGAAGCGTGCCCAGGAAAAATTGGCGCAGGCGGCGCAGACGTTGGAAAGCTAAGTAGCGGCGCGTACGGCGGAGCTCGAAACAACGCTGGCCGAGCTCCGCAAGGAGGCCGCCGAGCGCTCCAGGGCAGAAGCGGCGCTGGTGCAAGCGCAGAAGATGGAGGCCGTCGGCCAGCTCACTGGAGGAATCGCGCACGACTTCAATAATATGCTAACAGGCATAATCGGTGCGATCGACCTCATGAAGCGGCGTATCTCGACAGGCCGGCTTGATGACCTCGATCGCTTCATGGATGCCGCGTCCACATCTGCTCGCAGGGCAGCGAACCTGACATCGAGGCTTCTTGCCTTCTCCCGGCGACAGTCACTCGACAGCAAGCCGACTGACATCAATAGCCTGATACTTTCGCTTTCGGACCTGCTTCACCATACGGTCGACGAAAATGTATCAATTGCTATCGAGGTCAAAGACGGCGTTCCCGCGGCCATAGTCGACGCAAATCAACTCGAAAGCGCGATACTCAATCTCGCCATCAACGCCCGCGACGCCATGCCTGATGGTGGCAAGCTCACCATCGAGACGGAGGTCATCGACCTCGACGACGCCTACGCCAAGGCGCGGCCTGACATCTCGCCAGGTCAATATGTCGTCGTCGCCGTCTCCGATACTGGCGTCGGCATGACGCCGGAGCTCATCGAGAAAGCATTCGACCCGTTCTTTACCACCAAGCCAGTGGGCCAAGGCACCGGCCTCGGCCTCTCGATGGTCTACGGGTTTGCTCGCCAATCCAATGGCCAGGTGCGCATTCATTCGACGCCGGGACAGGGCACCTCCGTTAAACTCTATCTGCCGGCCGCACAGCGGGCCATTGTCGACGCCGCCAATCTCGACGAGGAGGTCCCGCAAGGCTCTGGGCAAGCGGTGCTGCTCGTCGAAGACGACCCTTCCGTCCGGCTCCTCATAGGAGAAGTGCTATCGGAGTTGGGCTATCGGACGCTTGAGGCGCCAGATGCCGCGGCCGCAATCAAGCTTCTCGAAAGCGGTTGCGCCATCGATATGATGATCTCCGACGTGGGACTGCCCGGCATGAACGGGCGTCAGCTTGCAGAGGTCGCGCGTGACTTTCATCCCCGCGTTCCCATCCTTTTCGTTAC
>CALRXG020000181.1:0-12180 GCA_943372075.1 Bordetella parapertussis
AGGAGCAGACTGATGTATGCCGCTATCCGTCAGGCCAAGGCAAAGACCGGTACCGCCGAAGAACTCGCGCGCCGGATCAAGGAAGGCGCGATCCCGATCATCAGCGATGTCGAAGGCATCATGGCCTATTACGTGGTCTATGCCGGCGACGACACCGTCACCGCGATCAGCGTCTTCAACAACCACGCCGGCGCCGAGGAAGCCAACCGCCGCGCGCTGGCCTGGATCGACGACAATCTAGGTCCGCTGTTAATCGGACAAGCCACGGCGGTTGCGGGTCCGGTGATCGTGCACACGAAGGCATAGTGGCCGCAACCGGGTTGCGGTTTGGTCATCGTGCACACAATGGGCATGGTGGCCGCAACCGGGGTTGCGGGTCCGGTGATCGTGCACACGAAGGCATAACTGTAGCTTCTCCGGCAAGCGCTGCCCGGCAGAACTTTCCTGCGTCACGCGTGGCGCGGGCCGCATCATCGCGATCCCTTTGAAAACACTGATGTGGCAGGTGGCACGCCATTTGCTCCGCGCCTGCAGCACTGCATTTGGGACGCGCGCGCAGATGACATCGATCTCGGCCTTTGGATCGACCGGCACCAGCATGACGACCGGCACGCTGAAGAAGTCGCCGACCGCCACCAGCGCCACCTCGTCCGCGCAGGCCACCGACAGCAGCTCGCCCGACGACAGCGTCGAGCAGAAGTTTCTCAAATTCGCGCAGATGAGTCCGATGGACCGCATGCGCGCCAACATCCTCAAGAGCATGGGTCTGTCGGAACAGGACCTCAAGAACATGACGCCGGATCAGAGAGCCGCGGTCGAGCAGAAGATCAAGGAGCTGATCGAGCAGTCATTCCAGAAGAACGCCGGCAAGGCCGGTCAGGCGGTCGATATTTCGGCGTAGAGGCGCGCGGCGATCGCCTTCACCGAGCGTCAAGGCCCGTCGCTCAGGACAACGAAAACCTTGCCGCCGAGGTCAAAGCGCGCGACCTCGCGCATGCCGAGCCGCAGATGCGCCTTCAGCGAGCGCGGATTGTCTTCCCTGATGAACAGGATGGCCTCGCGGCCAGGGAACGTCGCCTGAAGCTTGGCGTACAACGCTTCCAGGACTCCGAGGCCTCGCGCGTCGGGGGAGACGCATACCGGACCGTACACATACGCGCAGCCGCGACCCGGCCAGGCCTTCAGCATGGCCTGCACCGGCGCCGCCTCGCCAAACCCCTTCTCCGATGCCAGCAGCGCGCCGAGCAACCTGCCCTGCTCGTCGGTCGCGATGACGATCGGTTGCCCGCTCGATATCCGCGTCTCGATCGTTTCGCGCGGCCACTGCCCGAGCAGCATGCCGCCACGATCGCCGGAGTTCGCGGTCAGCAGCGCGGAAATCGCTTCCGCATCCGGCAGTGTCGCGAGCCTGGTCCTGATCATCTCGTCAGTGGACCGCACGCCGGCGCCGCTCACGCCTTCTTCTTTGCCGGCGCACGAACGCCCGCGGCCTTCTTCGCCGCTTTCCTGGCCGGCTTCTTCTTAGCCTGGTTGAGCTCGATCGCGGCGCGAATGAGGGCTTTCAGCGCAGGTCCGTTGATCTTGTCGCCCTCGAACAGATCGATCGCACGCCGTACATTGCCTTCGAATCCAGTGTTGAACAGCTTGTCGGGATCCGGTAGCTGCGCGCCGTACATGAAGGTCAGCTTCACCTTGCCCTTGTGGGCGTTACCGACCGCGATGATGCCGTCGCGCGACCACACCGGGCTGCCCATCCACTTCCACTCCTCGATGATTCCGGGGTCGGCGGCGAGGATGCTCTTGCGCAGGCTGGCGAGCGTCTTGCCGCGCCAGTCGGTGAGCCCTTCGATCATCTGGTCGATTTTTTCCGATGCGGTCATTGCTGCCTCACGCGCCTCGCCTGTCCCGTGCGATCGCCCATCCAATCACAGCTGGGACACCGCCGTCGATCCTCGATGATCGCGCCGCCGCGGCGCCAGATAGGGCAGCGCAAACAGATACAGGCCAGTCAGCAGCATCGGGATCAGCGGGAACAGCGCCAGCAGACCGATCCAGACCGCTTGCAGCTGCGCGATCATCGCGACGATGTTGATGATGACGGCGACCGTGAAGACGATCGACAGCCAGCGGTGGGATTGCCGGATGAAGTTGTTCCAGTTCAATGTAACCTCCTGTTGGATGATGTGAGTAAAACCGTCATTGCGAGGAGCGATAGCGACGAAGCAATCCATCGTGCAGCACGTACGGAGAGATGGATTGCTTCGCTTCGCTCGCGATGACGAGGGAGAGACGTTCACCCTTCGCGCGCCACCAGCCGATCGAGCTTCTCGAGGAATTGCTTCCATCCCGCATGAGCGCCGCCATAGGCCTGCTTCTGATGCGGCTGGAAGCCGGATTGCTCGACGCGCAGATGGGTGCCGCGCGCGGTCGGGGTCAGCGTGAACACCACCACGCTCTCGAGATTGTAGGCCGCATCCTCATGCGCGAAGTTCCAGGTGTAGGACAACGTCTTGTGCGGTTCGACGGTGAGCACCTTGCAGTCCAGCACGCCGCCCCACTCGCCGCGCAGATTGAAGCTGTGTCCGACCTCGGGCCTGAAATCGTTCTTCATCAGCCACTCCTCCATCAGATGTGGTTGCGTCAGCGCGCGCCAGAGCTTCTCCGGCGGATGAGGAAATTCGCGCTCGACGATCGCGGAGCGCGTCTCAGGGGCGGTCTTGTTCATTGGTCCATCCTTTTGAGGAGATCTTCGAGGTGGTCGAACCGGTTCTGCCAGAAGCCCGCCATCTGGCTGGTCCAGTCGATCAGCGGCGCCAGCGCGCCGAGTTGCGCGCTATAATGCGTCTGCCTGCCCTGATGGCGGTCGCGCACCAGTCCGGCCTGCTTCAGCACGCCGAGATGCTTCGACACCGCCGGCTGGGAAATCTTCGCCCGCGCCGTCAGCGCACCAACGGTCTGCTCGCCCTCGCGGCACAAGCGCTCGAAGATCGCCCGGCGGGTCGGGTCCGCGAGAGTTCGAAACAGCACGTCGTGAGCGTCTGGCATGGCTATCAATAACCCGTTGGTTATGGATTACATATAACCGTCCGGCTATGGATTAGTCAACAGGAAACTTGCGGGGCAAAATTCGAGGCACATTCTCAGGCCGTTTGGTAGTTCAAATCCACGACCTTCCCTCACTCCCATAGCTCCGTGGTTATTTACGAAAGCAGGCCATAGATCGCGGGATGGGTGCGATCGGCCCCGGCTTTCCCTGCGCCCTGTTCGATGAGAGGGCGAAGCGAAGTACAGAGCTCGCGCAATCATGTCGTGAGACGCGAAACTGCGTCCTATCCTCAGCTGTCTTCGCCCGGCTCGACCGGGCGATCCAGTCCGCCGCGGCTCCTCGGCTCAAGCACTGCGGTCTCTGGAATACTGGATCACCCGCTTTCGCGCGCGCGGGTGATGCCATCCTTTGCTAGGCGTCGCCCTGGCGAAAGCCAGGACGACACAAGTGGACACGGCGCTCGACGCATGTCGTTGCGGGGACAATACGCGTGACCTACAAATGCGGGCGCGGAAGTGGTCCCTGTTCACGGAGAACCTTGATGTGCCAGCTCTGCGACGTCACAGCTCCCAGCCAAACCTCCCGACGCCATTTCCTCGCCGCGGCCTGCGCTGCCGCCAGCCTCGCCTGCATGCCGCCGGTTTTCGCCAAAGAGACAAGGCCGCCGCCGAAGCCGCAGAACGTGCTGCCGCCGGACGCGGCGCTCGACCGGCTGGTGAAGGGCAATCTCCGTTATGTCGAAGGCGTGTCGCGGCGGCACGATTTCAAGCATGAGCGCGAAGCGCTGGCGGGCGGACAGAATCCGTTCGCCGGCATCCTGAGTTGCGCGGACTCCCGCATTGCGCCGGAATACGCGTTCGATACCGGCCGCGGCGACCTGTTCGTGTGCCGCGTCGCCGGCAATTTCGCCAGCGACGAGACCATCGCCAGTCTCGAATACGCATCATCCGTGCTCAACGTGCCGCTGTTCATGGTGCTCGGCCACGACAGCTGCGGGGCGGTCGATGCCGCGATCAAGTCGCTGAAGGACAACACCACGCTGCCCGGTCACCTGCCCTCGCTGGTCAATGCGATCGCGCCGGCGGTGAAGGCGACCGAGGGCAAGCCGGGCGATCGGCTCGCCAACGCGATCCGGCAGAACGTCATCGACAATGTCGCGAAGCTGAAATCGGCGACACCGATCCTCAGCGCCGCGGTCGATCAGGGCAAGCTCAGGATTGTCGGCGCGGTCTATCGACTGACCGACGGCAAGGTCGAGCTGGTCACGGACGCGAAGCGGCCGGCGATCTGAAGCTCAGGTGAACGTCGCCTCGACCTTGCCGAGACCATCGAGCTCCATCACGACCGTGTCACCCGCCTTCAGCCACAATGTCTTGACCAGGCTGCCGGTCAGGACGATCTGGCCGGCATGCAGGCCACGGCCCTCGGCTGCGAGATGATTGGCGAGCCAGGCGAGCGCATTGTGAGGATGGCCCAGCACATCGGCGCCGGTACCGCGGCCTTCCTCCTTGCCGTTGACCATGGCACGCCCCGCGACCGTGCGCAGATCGGGCGCGGTGATCCGCGGCACTGCCTCGCCGAGCACGCAGCCGGCCGCGAAGAAGTCGTCGGCGATCAGCGTTGGCGCGCCCAGCGTCTCCCATTTGACGTAGCGATCGTCGACGATCTCGATCGCGGGAAAGTAGGCCTCGATCGCCTCGGCGACCCATTCGGCGGTGAACGGCGCTTCGCCCGGCGCGAGATTGCGCGCCAGCCGCACCGCGATCTCGCATTCGACGCCGACATGGACGAAATCGGCCGCCGGCAGCCGTACGCCGCTATCATGCACGCCCTTCTCGAACACGCCGCCGCCACAGGGGTGCGGGATGTCGAGATATTCCTGCATCACCGCACTGGTGCAGCCGATCTTGTAACCGACGAGACTGCCGACCTGGGCTTGCAGCAAATCGTGCAGCGCGCGTTGCACGAGATAGCCTTCGGCCTCGTCGCCCGGCACGACGTCTTTCGAAAGCGCCTTGAGCGGCGCGCGGCTGCGGCGCGCGCTGGCGATCGCCTTTGCGGCCGCGAGGACCCGATCCATCTGCGCAGCCTCCCTGATGATCGCGGCGCCGAGATGGCGCCTCCGTCTGCTCGCGGCAATTCAGCACTCGCGGACGCATCTGGCAAGCACGAGGGATGCGAGATGCCGTCAGGCCTTGACCAGGCCGAGCCTGATCAGGCTTTCGGCGGTGGCGACGATCATCTCCTCATTGCCGCGCGGCTTCCAGCCGAGCACGCGTTGCGCCTTGGCGCTGGTGGAACGCCGCACCTTGCCCAGCAATGGCAGGGCGGCGCGGGCCAGCGGATTGCGGCGCGCGGCGAGCCGCATCATCCAGTCGGGCACCTGGAACCGCGGCACCCGCCGCGCCTTGCTGCCGAGCTTTTCGCGCAACACCCGGCCGACCTGCTGCACCGACATGATCTCGCCCGCGACCGCCAGGAACCGCTCGCCCCTGGCGTTGGGCGATGTCATTGCGCGCAGATGCAGATCGGCGACGTCGCGCACATCGACGAGGCCGAAATGGATCCGCGGCGCCGCCGGCATCGCGCCGTCGAGCAGCGCCTTGATGATACCGATCGATTCGGAGAAATCGGGGCCGAGCGCCGGGCCGAACACGGCGGTGGGATTGACCACGGCGAGCTCCAGACCGTTTGCTTCGCGCGCGACGAAATCCCAGGCCGCTCGCTCGGCCAGCGTCTTGGATTTCGGATAGGCCTGCACGTCGGGCCCTTCGAGATTGCTCCAGACCGTCTCGTCGAACGCTTCTGTTTGCGGCGGATGGCCATAGCCGATCGCAGCAAACGACGACGTGACGACGACGCGCTTGACGCCGGCGTCGCGCGCCGCGCGCAACACCCGCAACGTGCCTTCGCGCGCCGGAACGATCAGCTCGTTCTCGTCCTCGGGCACATGGGAGCCAAGCGGCGATGCGACATGGAGCACGTAGTCGCAACCCGCAGCCGCCTCGCGCCAGCCGTCGTCGCGCAGCAGATCGGCGGTGACGAAGCCAACCTTGTCGGGTGCGGCGGCGCCGCCCTGACGCAGCATCGCGATCACGTCCGTGCTGCGATCCGGATTGCGCAGCGTGGTCCGCACGTCATGCCCGACAGCCAGCAGCTGCAAAATCGTATGTACGCCGATGAAACCCGATCCGCCCGTGACCAAAACCGTGCTCATGTCCTCGCCCTTTCCATGGTTCGGCGGGATCGGGCATCGCGCCACCCACCCTGCACAGGCCGCATCTGGTCACTATGTCTGTTCGAGCAAGTAGAATGAAAATCGAGACCGGTATGGAAAACAATACCAGCGATGTGTGTGACGGCGGTGACTGCGAGAGCTGCCCGACCGACCCCACCCTGCTGATCGACTCCAAGCAGGCGATCCATGCGCTGAGCGGCAAGTGGAAGCTCGAGATCCTGTTCACGCTGATGCATGGCGGCGTGCGGTTCGGCGCGCTGCGCCGCGCGCTCAGTCCCGTCACCCAGCACATGCTGACGGCGCAGCTGCGCGAGCTCGAGCGCGACGGGCTGGTGGCGCGCAACGTGCTCGCCGAGAAGCCGCTACAGGTCGCCTATGAGCTGACGGAGTCGGCGTGGGGCCTGACGCCGGCGTTCCGCGAATTGCTGACGTGGTCGAAGACCCATGGCTCGCGGCGCAGCAGCGCGGCAAGCGAGACGACCGTCGAGGCCGGTCTGGCCTGAACGTCGTCTCGCCTTCAAATCGGTAGACGTCTAGCTCATGCCGAGCGCCCGCCGGATCGCGATCTCGACCGGCGAATAGGCAGCGTCGTCACGCTCGAGCCGGTACGGCTCGCCGGGAGCAAGCGCCGGTTGCGCCATGAAGCGCGGCGTCGTGCCACGATGCTTCTGCGCGGCATGCACCAGGAACGGATGACACAGGTAGACCGTGCCGGCTTCGCCGCTCGCGAGCGTGATCTCGCAATCGGCGCCCATTTGCTCGAGGTCCATCCGTGCGCGTCCCGCCGCACCCGCCGGCGCCAGATAGCGCGCCATCGGCAGATGCGAGCCGATCCTGATCCGGGTCGGCGCATCGTGCTCGCCGACGTCGGAGAACAGGAACAGCATCAGCAGCGCCCGGCCGCGCGAGTTGACGTTCACCCGCCATGCCGAGAAGTCGCTGCGCTCGTTCGGGTCGCAATCGTCGCCGGGGAAGCTGACATCGACATGCCAGCCGGCATCGCCGGGATCGTCCGGATGCGGGAAGCGCACCGGAAAGGTTCCGATGTTGTCGCGCGGGCGCCAACGGCCTGGACCAGCGATCTGGTCGAACGCCCGGTGCAGCATCGGCGTGTTGATCGCTTCCCGGAACGGCGTGCCGCCATAGCCGGGCAACCGCACCACCGGGTATGTCCAGCTCGAAGGGTCGTGCTCGCGACAGGGGATGTCTCGCCACATGATGGCACGTCCCTGCTCGGCGAGTTCCCGCGGAAAGGCGTTGTCGATCCTGACAAAGCCCTGTTCGATGAATTGCGCGATCTGCGCGTCGCTCAACGCGCGCGCGTCGTTTCGGTCGGTCATGATTGGCTCTCAAATTGTCGCCAGCCGTCGATGCTCCGCGCTGCGCGGAGTTTGGCCGGCTCGTTCGGTTCACTGGAATCCCGCGAGCCCAGGCTTGCGGGGACGATCAGCGCTTCCATGCGGAAGCGTGTTTCCTCTCGGAAACGAGATCAGCCCAGGAAGAACACCGATGCGATGTTGAGAGTACGTGTCATCATGGCGGCGCGAATCTACAACCGGTGCGCGCCGGGATCAATTGGTGGCGATCAACCGCCACTATTCGTCGCGATAGACCTTCTCGCGCTTCTCGTGGCGTTCCTGCGCCTCCACCGACAGCGTCGCGATCGGGCGGGCTTCGAGCCGCTTCAGCGAGATCGGGTCACCGGTCTCTTCGCAATAGCCGTAGGTGTTGTCTTCGATGCGCTGGAGCGCCGCGTCGATCTTGGAGATCAGCTTGCGCTGACGATCGCGGGCACGAAGTTCGATCGCACGGTCGGTTTCCGAGGACGCTCGGTCCGCGAGGTCGGGATGATTGACGTTCTCTTCCTGCAACGTCTGCAACGTGACCTTCGATTCGCGGAGGATTTCATCCTTCCAGGCCAGCAGCTTGGCGCGGAAATAGTCGCGCTGCCGCTCATTCATGAAAGGCTCTTTTTCAGTCGGCCGGTAGTTCTTCAGCTTTTCCAAAGGCAGCCATGTCCTTGTGAGGCGGAGGGAACAGAACCCCTCCGCGCGGCGCCTTATATAGCCACGTCATGTGACAGACAATATCTGCCACTGCGAAAGGCGGGCCGCCCCCAAGGCCTTGCACAGGCAAACTTATCCGGCCTGCCTGGGGGGCTGCCTCGGCCTTCCCCCTGGCGCTCTTCCCGGTCCTTCAGTAGCCGACCGTGAAGCGCTGGCGGAGATGGGCCGGACGCTCGATCTCGTCGGCGAGTGCAACTGCGAAGTCCTCGAACGAGATCCAGCTTTTGCCGTCCGGCGCGGTCAGAAGCTGGTCGGTCCCGAGCCGGAACTTGCCGGTCCGCTCGCCCGCCACGAACAGCGCCGAAGGCGAAAGGAAGGTCCAGTTCAGGTCCTTTTCCCCGCGCAACAGGTCGAGGAACTCACCCCCTTTGGTGGCCTCGGCCTTGTACTGGGGCGGGAAGTTCGGGGTGGTGACCAGCCGGACGCCGGGCGCCACTTCGAGGCTGCCGGCCCCGCCGACCACCAGGTAGCGGCCGACCCCGGAGCTCTTGGCGGCCCCGATCAGCTTGGCGGGGTCGCTGACCGAGAAATGCACGGAACTGATCACGGCATCGTGGCCGGCCCACAGCGCGGCCAGGGCGGCCTCATCGTTCACGTCGCCCTTCTTGGCGGTGACGTTGGGGAGGTTCGCGATCTTCTCCGGGTTGCGGGCGATGGCGGTGACGACGTGGCCGCGGCGGGCGAGTTCCGCCGTGATCCGCGAGCCGGCTTGGCCGGACGCGCCGGCGATGGCGATCTTCATCTCAAGTCTCCGATTGATAGTTTCCAATAGTGACTAGATAGCGAAATGGATGTAGGTGTGAAGAAGGCACTCTTGTCTCACCTGATTACGCCGGAGTAACCCGATGAAAGCCGCCAGCCTGAAGCCGGACGCCTATGCCGCCAACTGCCCGACGCGCCAGATCCTCGACCGGGTCGGCGACAAATGGGCGGTGCTGATCCTGCTGCTGCTGCGCAGCGATCCGATGCGCTTCAACCAGCTCCGCCGCGCCATCGAGGGCATCTCGCAGAAGATGCTGTCGCAGGTGTTGAAGAGCCTCGAGCGCGACGGGCTGCTGCGCCGCCGGGCGATCGCAACCGTTCCGGTCACCGTGGAGTATTCGATCACGCCGCTCGGATCAACGCTCGCCGAGGCGGTCGATCCGCTGCGCGACTGGGCCGAGCAGAATCTGAAGGAGGTGCTGGCCGCGCAACGCCGCTATGACGCGCAGCGCAAGGCGCTGGCGGCGTGAGGCACCAGCGGCGTGAAGCAGATGAGTTGAGAAGAGCCTAGTATTGCCCGGCCTTGGCGAGCTCTACTTCGACGCGCAGCTCGATCTCGCCGAGCACGGCATCGAGACCGGGATCGCCGGAGGATTCCTTCAGGCTCGCCGCGGCATCGCGCAGCCGGTTCACCGTGGAGGAATCGAAATTGCCGGACAGCAGTCCCAGCTTGAGCGCATCGAGCACGTCGAGCGCGCCCTTGCCGCGGGCCACCGAGCGCTTGCGGCGTTCGGTCGGATCCTCGACGCCCTGCAGCGCGAGCAGCGCATCCAGGCTGGTGGCGGCCTTCGGCGCTGCGGTGGAGCGGACCTCCTCCTGCGCGGTGGTCGCATCCGGCAACGAGAAGCCGCTCGACGAGGTCCGCCGCGTCGAGCTGGTGGGCGTGCCAAGCGTGGTGCCGTTCGGTCCGTAGATGCGCATCGTGGTGATCCCGCAGGCGTGATGCCGCGAGCATCGCCGTTTTATGGTTAATGATGCGTAAACGACCCGGCAATTTCTGCCGCCGCACGGCAGTTTCGCGCTCCCTGGCCAACCCCAGCCAGACGGGAGCCAGAAAATTTCGATAAATATATCAACACATTGCCCGATCAAATCGAACTGGCACGCAGCTCGCATGGTTAATGGCGGATCGCCGTCATGGGAGTGTCGCGTGATCCACCAGTGAGTTTGAGGGGAGCATCGGGATGCCCGGCATCCGCATCGTACGTTTATTCGGAGTGGCCTGCGCCGCGTTGTTGGCGCTGGCGGCCTCCGCCATGCCGGCAACCGCGACGTCCCGGATCAAGGATCTCGCCAATATCGAGGGCGTGCGCCAGAACCAGTTGATCGGCTACGGCCTGGTGGTCGGCCTCAACGGCACCGGCGACACGCTGAACAACATCCCCTTCACCAAGCAATCGCTGCAAGCGATGCTCGAGCGCATGGGCGTCAACATCCGCGGCGCCACCATCCGCACCGGCAACGTCGCCGCGGTGATGGTCACCGGCAACCTGCCGGCGTTCGGCACCCAGGGCACGCGGATGGACGTCACGGTCTCCGCGCTCGGCGACGCCAAGGACCTGCGCGGCGGCACCCTGCTCGTCACCCCCCTGCTCGGCGCCGACGGCAATGTCTACGCGGTGGCGCAGGGTACGCTCGCGATCTCCGGCTTCCAGGCCGAGGGCGAAGCCGCCAAGGTGGTGCGCGGCGTGCCGACGGTCGGCCGCATCGCCAACGGCGCCATCATCGAGCGCGAGATCGAATTCGCGCTCAATCGGCTGCCCAATGTGAGGCTCGCACTGCGCAACGCCGACTTCACCACCGCCAAGCGGATCGCAGCCGCCGTCAACGACTATCTCGGCGTCAAGACCGCCGAACCGCTCGACCCCTCCACCGTGCAGCTTTCGATCCCGCCGGAGTTCAAGGGCAACGTCGTCGCCTTCCTGACCGAGATCGAGCAGTTGCAGGTCGAGCCTGACCTGGCCGCACGGATCGTGATCGACGAACGTTCCGGCATCATCGTGATGGGCCGCGACGTCCGCGTCGCCACCGTCGCGGTGGCGCAAGGCAACCTCACCGTCACGATCTCGGAGAGCCCGCAGGTCAGCCAGCCCAATCCGCTGTCGCGCGGCCGCACCGTGGTGACGCCGCGCAGCAATGTGCAGGTCACCGAGGACGGCAAGAAGTTCGCCGTGGTCAAGGACGGCGTCTCGCTGCAGCAGCTGGTCGACGGCCTCAACGGGCTCGGCATCGGACCGCGCGACCTGATCAGCATCCTGCAGGCGATCAAGGCCGCCGGTGCGATCGAAGCCGACATCGAGGTGATGTGATGGCGAGCCTGATCAACAGCACCACCGGCAGCATGCCGAACAAGGCGCTGATGCCGATGTTCAAGGGCCGCCCCGATCCGGTGCTGCAAGACGCGATCAAGAAGGTCACGCCGCAGCAGCTCGCCAAGGCGCAAGCCACCGCGACCGATTTCGAATCGATGTTCCTGAACTCGATGTTCTCGCAGATGACCACCGGCCTGAAGGGCGATGGCCCCTACGGCGACACGGTCGGCACCGGTCCATGGCGCTCGATGCTGACCGACGAATACTCGAAGAACTTCGCCAAGTCCGGCGGCGTCGGCATTTCCAACGAAGTGTTCCGCTCGCTGATTCTGCAGCAGGCGAACAAGAGCTAACCGGTTTCAAGGAGCAGCGCGATGAACCAGCGTCCACAGCATCAGCGGCCAGCGTCCGCCCCGGCCGCGCGGCCTGCAAAGTCGACGCCTCCCGACGTCGCACGTCTCGCCAATGAGCTGACCGAGGTGATGAGCGGATTGCTCACAGTCGTCGAACAGGAGACCGAGTTCGTCCGCGCCGGCAAGATCCGCGAAGGCATGCGGCTCGAGGCGCAGAAGTCCGAGCTGTCGCGGCGCTACATGGTCGCGGTGGAGCATCTGAAGTCGATGCAGAAGATGCTGACGCAGAGCGATCCCGAACTGCTCGCGACGCTGCGGCGTCATCACGAGACGTTCCGCGCCATGCTGCAGGTCAACCTGACGGTGCTCGCGACCGCGCATGCCGTCTCCGAAGGCATCGTGC
>CALRXG020000182.1:0-12131 GCA_943372075.1 Bordetella parapertussis
GCTCCCTCGACGTCGGCGATTGACCGATATTCACGCCAATCCTGCGACATCTTGGCACGCAAGTTGCTAAGATGTCGCGGGTCCGGCCGGCAGGAACACCGGCCAGAAACAGGGGGATGTCATGTCGACCATCGCAGCCGAAGCCACCACGGCCCGCAAGCCGCTTTACACATCGCTGTTCGTCCAGGTGCTGGTCGCGCTGTTGCTCGGCATCGTGATCGGCATGGCCGCGCCGGATTTCGCGATCGGGCTGAAGATCTTCAGCGATGCCTTCCTGAAGCTGATCTCGATGATCGTGGCGCCGATCGTGTTCTGCGTGGTGGTGCACGGCATCGCCGGCGCCGGCGACCTCAAGAAGGTAGGACGCGTCGGCGTCAAGGCGCTGGTGTATTTCGAAACGATGACGACGGTCGCGCTCGTGGTCGGCCTGCTGCTCGCCTATCTGTTCGGGCCCGGCCACGGCATGAACATCGACACCTCGACGCTCGACGCCAAGGCGCTCGGCAACTATGCCAGCAACGCGCAGAAGCTGAAGGGCGAAGGCGTCGGCAGCTTCCTGCTCAACATCATCCCGACCACCTCGTTCGACGCGCTGTCGCGCAACGATGTGCTGCAGGTGCTGTTCTTCGCGATCATCTTCGGCGTCAGCCTGGCGCTGGTCGGCGGCGAGAAGGGCGAGCGAATCTCCTCCTTCATCGATGCGGTCTCGACCGTGCTGTTCCGCGCCATGGGCCTGATCGTGCGTTTCGCACCGATCGGCGTGCTCGGCGCCGTCGCCTATACGGTCGGCAAATATGGCGTCGGCTCGCTGAAGCAGCTGCTGTCGCTGGTGGCGCTGTTCTACGTCGCGGTCGCGGTGTTCGTGCTCGGCGTGCTCGGCGGGGTGATGGCGCTCGCCGGCATCAACCTGCTCAAGTTCCTCGGTTACCTGCGCGAGGAACTAATGATCGTGCTCGCCACCGCGTCGTCCGACGCGGTGCTGCCGCAGGTCATGCGCAAGCTGGAGCGGCTCGGCGTCAAGGACTCGGTTGTCGGCCTCGTGATCCCAACCGGTTACTCCTTCAATCTCGATGCCTTCTCGATCTATCTGACGCTCGCGGTCGTGTTCATCGCGCAGGCGACCAACACCCCGCTGTCGTTCGGCGACCTGCTGCTGGTGCTCGGTGTGTCGCTGATCACCTCGAAGGGCGCGCATGGCGTGCCGGGCTCGGCAATCGTCATCCTGGCGGCGACGCTCAACGCGGTGCCGAGCATCCCGGCAATCGGCCTCGTGCTGGTGCTGTCGGTCGACTGGTTCATCGGGATGGCGCGCGCGGTTGGCAACCTGATCGGCAACTGCGTCGCCACCGTCGTGGTCGCGGCGTGGGAGGGTGACCTGGACCGTGACCAGGCCCGCCGGGTGCTCGAAGGCAGCGAGGCAGTCGACGTCACCGCGGGCTAACGCAGGTTCCGCAACTGTGCGAAGCCGGTTCCGCCGCGACGACCGCGCAACGTTTGCGCCGAGAGATGCGCAAACAAGAACCTCAGGCGCGATGAAGGCTCAACCGGATCTCGTCGCGCCCTGGAACCGTGCGCTGGCTAACACGGAACATCCCCGCCTCGCGTGCGGGGATGCGGCAGCTGAACCTGGAAGGACCGATTCGAGAGGGCTTATTTGACGATCTTCAAGTACGGCGGAAGTCGCTTCAATGCCGCGGGCACCTCGGTGTGATCGTCCGACGCGATCATGTCACACAGGGCTTTCAACTCGGAATCGGTGACCTTGTGGAGCTCCATCCGGAGTTCGAGGATGGCGAGCGACAACAACCGCGCTGTCTCCGTGCTGGCCCGGTCGGTCAGAAAGGCCTGACATTCTTCCAAAGTTGCAAGCAGCGCCAGCAACCGTTCTTCCGCATTTGCGACCGGCATATCTTCCACTCCCGAAGCCGCGAGATAGAGTCGAGGCGTGGCCCTCTTCCGCTTCATTGGCCTCTCCCGCCAGGATTCGCCGGAATGTCGTAGGCGCACAATTGTTCCAGATGATTCAGAACTTTTGGGCAATTGTCCAGCAACATTCCGAAAGCCTGACTTGCACTTACCTCAAACTTTTCGCATCCCCGGCGCTTCAGTCAAGCAACCGCGCACCGTCTACGCGACCTCAGGCTGCACTAGCTGGGGTTGCATCCATACAAGGACGCCCGTACAATATAGTTGCCCGTAGAACTACGGGCGCAATGCATTGCCGCCCGGTAAGCATGCGCGCAAAATCTGTGTCGATCAAACTCGCGCTAGTTGTGATTTGGTCAATATTTTGCCAAATGTAGAGGGCGGGGTGTTGATAGACACCTCGGCGCGATCGACTTCAGGTAGTCGGCCGTGTCGGTAATTGGGTGCTTCCAAATACGCACGCTTCCAACCCGGATGTGCGCTTGGATACCATCCCGCGATCTTCCTGGATTTTCGTAGTTCACGACGAACCGACGATCCACTCGAGCATAACGCGGTACATCATGAACGTGTCCCTGACCTAGCCGGGCCAGGGATTTCCGATTGAAGGACGGGTCACAAGAATGAACAGATCAGCAGCAAAGAAGATGAAGCAGCGCAGTGCCGGCAAGCCGGACATTGAGTTGGGCAAGCGAATTCGCCTGCGCCGTGTCGAGCAGAAGATCTCGCAGGCTGAACTCGGCGACAAGCTTGGTGTCAGCTTCCAGCAGGTCCAGAAGTACGAGAAGGGCGTCAACCGCGTCGGCGCCGCCCGCCTTCAGCAGATCGCGACCGCGCTCGATGTGCCGGTCACCTTCTTCTACGACGGCGACAACAAGGCCCGCGAAGTCGAGAGCCTGTTGTTCCTCGACAGCGCGTTCAGCCTCCGGTTGCTGCGCGCCTACAGCAAGATCAAGGATCAGACCGTGCAGCGCCAGTTGGTGTCGCTGATGGAATCGATCGCCGCCAACGAGGACTGAGCCGCGGACCGGATCGCGATGCCGCGACGCGATCCGCAACGCCGCCGGGATTGGCCGGTGGCCGGTCGTTGTGACGACCCGCCAATCTCGTCCAGGAAGATAGCGAAGCGCTGCCGTCTGTGACGGCAGCGCTTTTTGTTTGGCCGCGCATGGCCACGTACTTGCGCCGGCTTTCGCGGCGGGCTCCGAACGCGCGGCAGGTCTGGACGCGCGACGCGTCGCCATTCTGTCGCGCGGCCAATTGTCGCCCGCGCGCCGCATGACCTCACAACTCCCGCATTTCCCGCGTTGAACCATCGCACCTCAAACCAAGTGCACGTGCCAGTCTTTTTTGTCGCAGCAACCAAGCGGCCGCACGGACGTTTTCAGGCTTCAACCAAGGAGATCTCAATGAATATCAAGCTTGCTGTTATTGGACTGGCCGCGCTCGGCAGCGCAGTGCTGATGTCCGGCGCGGCATCGGCGATGCCGAACGGACTTCCGCAGGCCAGCCACATCGCAGG
The DNA here is from genome assembly GCA_943372075.1 of Bordetella parapertussis. Lineage (GTDB taxonomy): Bacteria > Pseudomonadota > Alphaproteobacteria > Rhizobiales > Xanthobacteraceae > Bradyrhizobium. Next base: position 3,449 of record CALRXG020000182.1, read on the forward strand.
CGAAAAGTCCAACGTCGACAAGGTGCGCCAGGTTTGCGACCGCTGGGGCCGCTGCTACTGGCAGCCCGGTGGTTACGGCTACGGACCGCGCCATCACGGATGGCATCATCGTCCGCACTTCCAGCCTCGCCACCATCACCATGGGCATCGTCATCATGGCGGCCGTCACGGTGGACATCATGGTGGACATCATGGTGGACATCACGGCGGACATCGCCGCTGATCGTCGCGAGGGGGCTTCGGCCCCCTCGACTCCGCGAGCACCTCGGCATGACGGATCATGAATCAACTGGTGGCGCTAAAGCGCCGCCAGCACGGCCTTCGCGACATCGGCCGTGCCGCTGCTGCCGCCGAACTCGAACGGCTTGATGCCGTCGGCATAGACCTTGTCGACCGCGCGCTCGATGTTTTCGGCGGCTTCGGCGGCGCTCTCGATACCGTGCTTGTCGGCAAGCCAATCCAGCATCATCGCAGCCGACAGGATCATCGCTGTCGGGTTGGCCTTGCCCTGTCCCATGATATCGGGCGCGGTGCCGTGACAAGGTTGGAACACCGCGTAGCGGTCGCCGATATCGGCTGACGGCGCCATGCCCATGCCGCCGATCAGGCCGGCGGTGAGATCCGACAGGATGTCGCCGAACATGTTCTCGGTCACCATCACGTCGAAGTCCCATGGGCGCTTCACCAGCGCAGCCGCGGTCGCGTCGATGTAGAGGTGATCGGCCTTGACGTCGGGATGACGCTTCGCGGTCTCGTCGAAGATGTTGCGGAAGAAGGCAAACGCCTTGAACACGTTCGCCTTGTCGACGCAGGTCAGTCCGCTATTGGCGCGGCCGCGTGCCTTGCGCCGCTCGGCGAGCCGGAATGAGAACTCGAACAGCCGCTCGGAGGTGTGGCGCGTGATCACCATCGTCTCGCGCGCTTCGCTGTCAGTGACCACACCCTTGCCCATCGAAGCGAACAGGCCCTCGGTGGATTCCCTGATCACGACGAGATCGATGCCCTTCTGGTCGGCCCCGACGATCGAGCTCGGCACGCCCGAAATCAATCGCGCGGGCCGCACGCCGGCATAGAGATCGAAGATCATGCGCAATTCGATCTGCGGCGCGATCTCGGTGTTATCGGGATAGCGCACCGACGGCAGGCCACAGGCGCCGAGCAGGATCGCATCCGCCTCCTCGCACAGCCGAAGCGTGCTCTCCGGCATCGACTTGCCGGTTTCCCTGTAATGGCCGGCGCCAGCGGGCGCCTCGGTGAAGCGGAATTTGAGGCCGGCCGATGCCTCGATCTTGCGCAGCACCTCGAGCGCCGGCGCCATCACCTCGGGGCCGATACCGTCGCCGCCGAGAACGGCGATGTGGAGCGTGTCGTTGGCGGGCATGGGCATCTCCGGCAGTCAACAGGGGAGATATGGATTGCTTCGTCGCTTCGCTCCTCGCAATGACGGCTGATACCCTACGGCGTCAGCACCGCGCGGCCGACAAGTTGGCCCTTGTGCAGATTGGTCAGCGCCTCGTTCGCCTTCGCCAGCGGCATCGGCGTGACCGGGATCGCCGGAATCTTCTTGGCGCGCACGAGGTCGAGCAACTCCTGAGTCTCGCGAAGGTTGCCGACATAGCTGCCCTGGATGGTGACCGCCTTGATCGGAATCAGCGGCAGTGCCCAGGTCGCGCCACCGCCGAACAGGCCGACGATCACGAGCTTGCCGCCCTTGGTCAGACAGTCAAAGCCGAGCTGCGAGGTCTGGGCGTTGCCGACCAGGTCGATCGCGGCTCGGATCGGCTGGCCGGCCTTCTTGACGAGCTGCTCCAGCGCATCCGTCGCCTTGCCGTCGACGGTTGCGAGCGCGCCGGCAGCTTCAGCCGCCTCGCGCTTTTTGGCGTCGATATCGACCACGATGGCGCCCTTGCCGCCCATCGCCTTCAGCAGCGACAGCGCCATCAGGCCGAGGCCACCGGCGCCGAAGATCACGATCGGCGTGTCGAGATCCTTCTCGACCTTCTTCAGCGCGCTGTAAGTGGTGACGCCCGAGCAGGCATAGGGCGCGGCGGTGACCGGATCGAGCCCCTTGAGGTCGAGCAGATATTTCGGATGCGGCACCGTCATGTGATCGGCATAGCCGCCGTCGCAATAGACGCCGAGCGCATTCGGCTTGATCGCGCACATGTTCTCGTCGCCGCCGAGACAGGTCGGGCATTTGCCGCAGCCGAGCCAGGGATAGGCCAGCGCGACGTCGCCGATCTTGAGGCCGCCCTTGTCGGCGTCCTTGATGTCGGGGCCGAAGGCCACGATCTCGCCGACCGTCTCATGCCCCATCGTGCGTGGCAGCGACACGCCGCGATCCTTGAGCGACAGCGGCTTGCGTCCATGGCCGAGGTCGTAGCCGCCCTCCCAGATGTGCAGGTCGCTGTGGCAGACGCCGGCGGCCTTGACCTTGATCAGCACCTGCGTGCCCGACGGCTGCGGCGTCGGCTGATCGACCTCTTTCAAGGGGGCGTTGAAATCGACGACCTGGAAACTCTTCATCGCTGTTCTCCCGAAGCTTGTTGTTGCGGCGGACCTTGCCACGCCTGCCCTCCGGGGACAAACGTTGATGCCCCCGTTTTCGAGCAAGCCGCCATGCAGCCGGCTCGGAAGCCAATTCCGAGGCTCATTGTTCAGACCAGCGGATGATGGCAAGCCGCGAACTGGCCCGGCGCAACGACGCGCAGTTCCGGCACCTCGCTGGCACAGCGCGCATCGGCCCGCGGACAGCGGGTGCGGAAGCGGCAGCCGGAGGGCGGCGCGATCGGCGACGGCGGCTCGCCGACCGGCACGCTCTGGGTCGGGCGCACATCCGGATCAGGCACCGGGATCGCCTCGATCAGCAGCGCGGTATAGGGATGTGCAGGCCTTGCGAACAACTGCTCGGAGGGTCCGACCTCACAGAGCCGGCCAAGATACATGACTGCGACGCGATCCGAGACCGCCTTCACCACGGCAAGGTCGTGCGCGATGAACAGCAAGGTCAGGCCGTAGCGCGCCTTCATCTCCTCCAGCAAATTGAGGATCTGGGCACGAATTGAAACGTCGAGCGCAGACACCGGCTCGTCGCAGATCACGAACTCCGGATTGAGCACCAGCGAGCGGGCGATGCAGATGCGCTGGCACTGTCCGCCGGAGAATTCATGCGGCAGCCGTCCGCTCACCAATGCCGGATCGAGGCCGACCGCCGACAACACCTCGGCCACCCGCCGCTTGCGCTCCTCGGGATCCTTGACGCCGGCGATCACCAGCGGCTCGGCGACGATGTCGCCGATCCGCCGCCGCGGATTGAGCGAGGCAATCGGGTCTTGGAAGATCAGCTGCACGCGCCGGCGCATCTGGCGCAGCGCCTCACCCTTCAGCGCGGTGAGATCGTGCCCGTCGAACAGCACCTTGCCGGAAACCGCCTGACGCAATTGCAGCACCGCGCGGCCGAGCGTGGATTTGCCGCAGCCGGATTCGCCGACCAGTCCGAGCGTCTCGCCGCGCGCGATTTCAAGGCTGACATCGGAGACGGCGTGGATGGTCTTGCCGCCGACCGAATATTCGACGACGAGGTTTTCCACTTTCATCAGCGGATTGGACGCGACTTGCAGCATCACGCGCCGACCCCCGCTGCGATCGGATGGAAACAGGCGTAGAGGTGCTCCGGCGTCTCCGCCGGGCTGAGTTGCGGCTTCTCGGTGCCGCAGCGCTCGGCGGAATAGCGGCAGCGCGGCGAGAACGAGCAGCCCTTGAGCGGCCGGGTCGGATCGGGCGGCCGCCCCGAGATCGCCGGCAGCGGCGTATGCGGGGCGACGTCGAGCTTCGGCAGCGCGGCGAGCAGCGCCTCGGTGTAGGGCATCCGCATCCGCTTGAACAAGGCAGGCGTCGGCGCGCGCTCGACGACGCGGCCCGCATACATCACCGCGACATCATCGGTCCGGCCGGCGACCACGCCGAGGTCATGGGTGATGATGATCATCGCCATGTGACGGCGCTGCTGCTCGCGCGCCAGAAGATCCAGGATTTGAGCCTGGATCGTGACATCGAGCGCGGTGGTCGGCTCGTCCGCGATCAGCAGCTTCGGCTCGCAAGACAGTGCGACCGCGATCGCGACGCGTTGGCGCATGCCGCCGGAAAGCTGGTGCGGATATTGCGCGAGGCGCTGCTCGGGCGCGGGAATGCCGACCGCCGCCAACAGTTCGATGCTGCGCTGCCTCGCCTGGGCGAGATCGAGCTCGAGATGTTCCTGGATCGTCTCGATCAGCTGGGTGCCGATGGTCAGCACCGGATTGAGCGAGGTCATCGGGTCCTGGAACACGACCGCGAGCGAGCGGCCGCGCAGCTTGCGCAATTTCTCCGCCGACAGCCTTGTCAGGTCCTGCCCGTCGAACATCACGCGGCCGGACAGCTTGGCCTTCTTGGGCAGCAATTGCAGGATCGCGCGCGACAGCATGGTCTTGCCGCAGCCGGACTCGCCGACGATGCCGAGCGTCCTGCCGGCACCGACGGCAAGATCGACATGATCCACCGCCCGCAGATTGCCGCGCGGCGTCGGCAGGTCGACCACCGCATTCTCGACCGACAGCAACACGCTACTCATAGCGCACCCTGCCTGGGGTCGGTCAGCGCGCGGATGGTGTCGCCGATCAGGTTGAAGGCGAGCACGGTCAGGAACATCGCGATCGCCGGAATGAAGGCGAGCTGTGGCGCCACCTCGAGGCTCTCGCGTCCCTCCCCGATCATGCTGCCCCAGCTCGAGATCGGCGGCGGCACGCCGAGGCCGAGGAACGACAGCGATCCCTCGACCACGATGGTGACCGCGACGCCAAGCAGGAAGAAGGCGAGCAGCGGCAACAGCACATTGGGCAGCAGCTCGCGCAGCAGGATACGGGTGTGCGTGGCACCGAGCGCCTGCGCCGCGATGACGAATTCGCGCCGTGCCAGCGACAGGGTCGCGGCCCGCGCCACCCGCATGAAGGCGGGAATACCGAGCACGCCGAGGATGCAGGTCAGGTTAAAGATCGACTGACCGAGATAGGCGGTGACTGCGAGCGCCAGGATCAGCGGCGGGAACGCCAGCAGCACGTCCATGCTGCCGACCACGAAGGATTCGAAACGGCCGCGGAAATAGCCGGCGAGCATGCCGAGCGCGCCGCCGATGGTGACCCCGATCATCGGCGCGCACAGGCCGACGATCAGCGAGATGCGCGCGCCATAGATCAGCCGCGACAGCTCGTCACGGCCGAGCCCGTCGGTACCGAGCCAGTGCTCGGCGGAGATCGGCCCCCTTCGTTCGAGCATGTCCATGTCGGTCGGGCTCGGCAGCGGCAGCAGATCGGCGAAGATCGCGACCGCGAACACTAGCACCATCCAGCCGATCGCGAACCAGAACAACAGGCCGAGCCGGCGGCGGCGCCGGACCGGTGCTGCGCCGGCCTCGTCCTCGAGGCTGAGCTCAAGCGTGGCCATGGCGTATCCTCGGGTCGAGCAGAGCGTAGAGCATGTCGACGATGAAATTCATGATCACGAAGCCCGCGGCGACCAGCAGCACCACGCCCTGCAGGATGATGAGGTCGCGGGTATAGATCGCGCCGACCAGCAGACGGCCGATCCCCGGCAAGGCGAAGATCGATTCGACGATGACGGTGCCGCCGATCAACCGCCCGATGTTGATGCCGGTGATGGTAACGAGCGTCAGCGACGACGGCTTCAGCGCGTGCACGAACAGGATGCGCGACGGCTTCAGGCCCTTCGCCTTGGCGAGCGCGATATAGTCCTCCTGAAGCGCTGCGATCATGTCGGAGCGCAGCACCCGCATGATGCCTGGCCATTCCGCTAACCCGAGCGTCAGCGCCGGCAGCACCATGAAGCGCAGATTGGCGACCGGGTCCTCGGTGAACGGCACGTAGCCGGTCGCCGGCAATATCCGCAGCTCGACCGCGAACAGATAGATCAGCAGGATCGCGGACAGGAAGGTCGGCACCGACAGCATGCCGAAGGCCGATCCGGTCATGAAGCGGTCGAACGCGCTGCCGGCCTTGGCCGCGCAGGCGATCGCGAGCGGCACGCCGATCGCAAGCCCGATCAGCTCGGCCAGGATCATCAGCTCGAACGAGACCGGAATGCGCTCGCTGACGGCCTGCCACACGGTCTGTCCGGTGCGGAACGATCGTCCGAAATCACCCTGCAGGATGTGCCAGAGCCAGCCGAGATAGCGCAGCCAGATCGGCTGATCGAGCCCCATGTCGTGACGCAGCGCCGCGACGTTCTCAGGCGTCGCCTGGTCGCCGAGGATCACATAGGCCAGATCGCCAGGCAGCAGCGAGGCGATCACGAAGGTCAGAACCGAGACCGCGATCAGCACCGGCACCAGATACAGGAGCCTGCGCGCGACGAAGAACAGCATGAAAGGCTATTCCTTCCAGGCGTCGGAGACGTCGAGCACCCCGTTGAACATCTTCGGCACGCCCTTCACCTTCGCGCTCGAGATCGCATAGTAGGTGTTCTGGAAGGTCCAGAACCAGATGGCTTCCTTGTTGATCAGGCGGCTGATCGCACAATAGTCCTCGGTGCGCTTGGCAACGTCGGCGGTGGTCCGCGCATGCTCGAGCAGCCGGTCGAGCTCCGGATCGGAGAAGTTCGCCAGCGCCACCGGGCTGCCGGTGTGGAAATTGGCGTACATCTGGGGATCGGGATCGGCCAGATCGACGATGCGCCACGGCGTGAGTTGGAACTGGCGCATGAAGGCACGCGGCACGATCGTGGCCTGGTCGACCTGCTCGATCTCCATGTTGGCGCCGACCCGTTTCCAGAGCTGTTGCAGCACCTGGCCGACGGTGCGGCCGCGCGGCGTCGCCGACACGATCATCTTGAAGTCCACCGGCTTGCCGTAGTCCTTGAGCAGCGCCTTGGCCTTGTTGATGTCCTCCGGCAGCGCGCCGTCGTCTTTGCACTTGACCCAGGAGCCGTCGCCATAAGGATTGGTGGCCGGCCGCGCCAGACCGTTGGTGATCGCCTGCGAAATCTTCTTGCGGTCGAGCGCCATCACCAGCGCCTGCCGCACACGGACGTCGTCGAACGGCGGCGCCTTGGTGTTGAAGGCGTAGACCTGCGCGCCGGAGCCTGCGTAGGTATGCACGGTCAGGCTCTTGTCCTTTTGCGCTTTGACGATGTTGTCGGCGTCATATTCATCGTCCCAGATGACGTCGGCCTCGCCCGATTGCAGCGAGGCAAAGCGCGACTGCGCATCCGGCAGCGGCTTCAGGATGATGCGGTCGAGATAGGGCTTGCCCTTGTCCCAGTAGTCCGGGTTCTTCTCCAGCACCATGCGGTCGCCGGCGGTCCAGGATTTCAGGATGTAGGGACCGGTGCCGACGGGATTGCGGTTGTAATCGTCGCCCTTGGCCTTCCAGGCCGTCGGCGACTGCATCACGTTGTTGGAACTTTGAATGGATTGCGTCGCCGGGAAATTCACCGCCGGGTCGCTGAAATTGTAGCGCACCGTGAGATCATCGATGACGTCCACGCTCTTGATGCTGGTGATGTAGAACGCGCAGCGGCACTTGTTGGCCGGGTCCTTCTGGCGGTCGAAGTTCTCCTTGACCGCCTGCGCGTTGAACGGCGTGCCGTCGTGGAATTTGACGCCGGGCCGCAGCTTGATGGTCCAGGTCTTGAAGTCCTCGGAGTGCTCCCAGGACAGCGCGAGCTTCGGCTTCGGTTCGCCCTTGTCGTCGAGCGTCATCAGCGTGTCGAAGATCGCGGCAGCCGCTGTGTTCGCCGAGGTGTCGTAGACACCGACCTTCAGCGGATCGAAGCCGGGGATATCGAGCTCCTGACCAACGGTCAGCGTGCCACCCTGCTTCTGCGCGTTGGCCGGTGCAGCTGACGCCACTGCACCTAATCCCGCCACAAGAAATATGCGCGCAACAGCGTGCGCGCGCCCGACCAGCTTCATCGATGCTCCCTCCCAGGTGGGCGACGTCCGGTGTTCCGGATCGTCGTCTGTTGGGCGGCAGCTTGTCTGGAATCGCCGCGCGCGACAAGACCGTAAAACGGATGAAAAGCCGCAGGGGGATCACAATGCGATCCTGTCGGATCGCATCATGATCTCACCTGCTCATTCTAGCTGCGCGCGGTCTTTGCCGGTGGCGCCGCGAAGCCCGCGATCTGATCGTCGGAGAGGCCGATCTCCTTCAGATATGACAGCGTGTGCTCGCCGAGCGTCGACATCCGTTTGCGGGCACCGACCGCCGCACCGGACATCCGGAACGGCAGGTTGAGCACCTTGAAGCTGCCGCCGCCGTCCTCGACCTCGGCCAGAGCGCCGCGATGTGCGATCTGCGGATCGGCGAGCGCCTCGCGCACAGTGCGATAGGCCGACGACGGCACGCCGTACTCGTTGAGCGCGACGAGACAGGCCTGCGTGCTGACCGAGCGTGACCATGCCTCGACGCCCTCCATCAGATCCGCCCAGTTGTCCCGCCGATCGGAATATTTGGCGAAGCGCGGGTCGGACACCCATTCGGGCCGGCCGATCACCTGCATCAGGTTCTGGAACGTCTTCTCGCTGGCGATCGCCACCATCACGTAGCCATCGGTGGTTTCGATCGGGCCGAACATCGGACGCTGGGTCTGCTTCACCTCGAATTGCGACCACTGCAACTCGTTCAAGGTC
>CALRXG020000183.1:0-12062 GCA_943372075.1 Bordetella parapertussis
TGTTCTCGCCCTCGCTCCTCGGCCGCCACCTTGTTGAGGTCCATCACGACGCGGCCAGCCCCGGCGCGCATCTCCTGCTCATGCCGAGCGAGCGCCGCCTCGAATGCCTCGGCGTCCATCGCGGCTAGCTTCTGCGCCTTGGATGACAGTTTGCGATCGATACCGGCCTCGGCCAGCGTCGGCCGATCGTCTGGTTTAGGCTGTTCCTCGTCGGAACAGCCTAAACGCGGGCGACCCGCACCTGCCCGCCCCCGGTTGAGGCCAACCGTTTCCTTCTGCGCCTTGACCAGTTCGCCGAGCCGCCGCTCTGCGCGAAAGCGGATCTGCGCCGCATGCACCTCGAGGTCGACATTCTTGGCGACCCTGGCCGCCAGGCGCATCGCCTCGGACTGGTCGCGAATGGTCATGACCTCATCGACCGCGACGGCCTCGGCCAGCGCGCGGCAAGCGGCCTCGTATTTGACCAGCTCGGTCATTGCGCGCCGCCCTCCTCATTGTCGACGAGGATGGCGACACCGTCGCCGCACGGAACGACGGTCGCGACATCGCCGGCGAGCACGTCGAGGTGCAGGTCGATCGCGTCGTCAGCCACGGCCGTGACCCTCTCGCCATTGGCCGCGCAATAGGCCGCCAGGCGCGCGGCCGTATGCGGCCGGACCGAGATCAACACGCCTTCGCGCCCGAACCCGGCGAGCGCGCCGCCCTGCGTCACGGTCGATAGCTCGCCGCGCTCGACGAGGCCTTGCATCAGCCGGTTGGCATTGTTCGGCGAGCAGCTCATCGCCGCAGCGAGCAGACGGCGCGACGGCATCACGCCATGGCGGCCGACAAATTCGGTGATCGCGGCGAGCGCGTCGACCATGCGGGCGGTCAGCCCCATGCCGTTGGCGGGGACGTCGGTCAAAATGGGATATCCTTCGGTTGAGGCCGCGGGCCGAGCCCATCGACGAGGTTGCGAATGATGTCCTCGAGCGCGGGCGCCGAGCCACGCGGCCGGCGGTTGCGCGCGTTCTGCAGCTTGGTCGACCAGCGCAGATTGGCGCGGCGGTTATCGAGGGTCTGACCGTTGATGTGATCGACGGAATGCGTGGCCATGTAGCGGAGACTGCGCGGCACAGCTGCGATCTGGATCTCGCGGTGCATGCGGATGGTTGCGCGCTCCGGCCCCGCGTTGCGCTTGGCGTAGCGCATCCAATCGCCGCTGCCGGCGTGCCAGACATTCCAGACGTTCTCGGATAGCCAGCCATAATCCTCGGCATCGACCAGCGCGTAGACCGGCTCGCGCGTCGAGAGCATGATCCGGCGCCAGGGCGTGCCGGCCAGGTCGACCAGCTCGGTCGATACGGTTTCGATGCGCTGGCGTCCGATCGCGAAAGAGCCGTGCATCACAGCATCCCCAGCGCCTGCATGTAGGTTTCGAGGATCGCCTCATCGGCCTCACGCTCGATCGGGTCCTGCTGCCGTAGCTTGATGATGCGTTTGACGGCCTTCGTGTCGAAGCCGTTGCCTTTCGCTTCGGCGAACACATCCTTGGTGTCGTCGGAGATCGTGCGCTTCTCCTCATTCAACCGCTCGACCCGTTCGATGATCGAAAGCAGTTGATCCTTGGCGAAGCGCGCAGAGGGCTTGTCCTTCGCGACGCTCATCGACGCACCCAGCGGAAGCCGGCGCCGACGTCGCGCGGCCGATCACCGAGCGGCCATGCGACAACCAGCACCAGGCCGACGAGGCCGAGGCCGAGGAAAATCCCCATCAACGAGTAAAATTGCGGGTCGGTCAGCCGCTCGGTGATCATGGATCAATCCCCCCTTCCAGCGCGGCCAGACGACGCGCGGTATCAGCCTGCTGTTTGCGAAGACGCGCGATCTCGCGCACGGCGCGGATGTTCTGCGCCCAAGGCGCCTTAACGCCCGCGATCATCGCGTCGTGGACGCGGTCGCCGATGTCGCTGCACAGCAGCCGCGCGAGCGCCTCGCCGTCCGGCGAGACCTTTCCGGAGAACCATTTCTCGACGACCTTGACCGAACGGCCGGAGCGGAAAGCGACCTCTTTGGTCACGCCCCTGTTGAGGAAAATTTCCTGCAATTCCGCAGCGATAGGAGAAAACCACCCGCATGTTTGCGGGATTCTGCCCGCAGGTTTGCGGGTGCCATGATTTGACTGTCCCTGCGCGGGTTTTACGCTGCGGGTCATGCGTTCAGCTGCTCTTGCGAATTATCCGAGCGAGGCCCAACCCCAACCCAATCGTTGGGCGTCACCTCGCCGTCTGTCAGCGCGAAGATGACCGCCATGGCCTTCTGATCGGGTTCTCGCTCGCCCACACGGTACCGGCGAACCGTCTCGCCCGACCAACCCGCCTTGCGGCCGAAGCCGGGGTTGGTCTCGCTCCTCTTGGTCATCCAATCGTCGAATCGCATGCGCACGAGCATGCACCATTATGGTGCATATACAATCGAAGAATGCACCAATCCGGTGCATTACCAGAGCACCAATTTGGTGCGACACCCTTTGGACATGAAAGGAAAGTATCCAAACGGACTAGAAGCGGCGATGGATCGGGCGAAACTTTCGTCCGTGAAGCTGGCCGAGCTTGCCGGCACGTCGCGACAACAGATCAACAAGCTGGTCAGCGGCGAGCGAGAGATGACGGCTATCTGGGCAGAACGTCTTGCGCCTGCCCTAAAGACCTCGCCGGAAAAACTGGTGTTTCCCAGCCTCCGTACGTTTCGCGCACCCCTACTGTCATGGGTCAGCGCCGGGCGCCTGTTTCAACAGGAGGGCGTTAAGAAATCGGACGTCCGGAAGTATGTCTACCTGGCCGATCTTCCCCGGGGTGATTGGGTCGTGCTCGAAGTACAAGGCGATTCAATGGACCGCATCGCACCGGATGGATCGTTTATCTGCGTAAACCTAGCCGACCACAGAACCCTGAACGACAAGTTTTACGTGTTTGGCACGCCAGAAGGCGAAGCTACCTTCAAGCGCTTCAGGAGCGGCAACCCGCCGCGGCTACAACCGTACTCCACCAATCCCGACCACGAGACGATCGTGATGAGCGGCGAAACGCTTATCATCGGACGCGTCGGTCGTGTCATCAACGATTTGAACTGAAATGAAATACTTGTTTGCTTCAGCGGCTTTGGCTGCACTTACATTTCTGCCGGCTCCAGTCGACGCGCAAGCGGAATTGCTGATGTTGCAAATCTGCAAGAAGACCAAGGAAGACACCGCGAGGCTCAAGTGCTACGACGCCATCTTCGACGCTATGGAGGCGGCAAAAAAGACACCAGAAACGCCCGCCCCAGTCACTAAGCAGGACTGGCAAATTGAGGAGAGCAAGTCACCGATCGACGATAGTCCCCAGGTGACCGCGATGCTGCCATCGACCGATGGGGCGGGGTTGCTGGTTCTGCGCTGCAAGGAACACAGCACCGAAGCCGCGATCGCCCCAAAGGGGCTTTATGCCAGCAAGACTGGCGACATCCTGTTGCGCCTCAACGATCAGGAGGCAGTTACCGCTACATGGACCGCCTCAGACAACAATCAGGCCCTCTTCGCACCCAACGGACGGGCGTTTGTTACCATGCTACCGGACGGCGGGACACTTTTCGCGAGAGCAACAGGATGGCGCGGACAACGGGCGCTGGATGCAACGTTTTCCCTCGGCACGGTCTCGGTGGCGCGCGAGAAGATCAAAGAAGCCTGCAAATGGACTGACGGCGCTAACTCCGCCATTCAACCTGCCGCTCCGACGATATCCGCTCCCAAAAACTCCAAGGCGAAATCGCCAGCGCCGCTCACCCCTCGCTAATCGGTTGGGCACCATTTTGGTGCAAATAAAAGTTGACCATGCACCAATATGGTGCATATCTGTTTCCCGTGAAACAAACGGGAAATCCCTATGCGACGTACATCCTGCAATCGCCTGCCCGCAGCCCGCCGCCCACAAGCCGCGCAAGCCGCCGTTCCTGACTACATCGATACCGCGCTGGTAAGGCCGCGCGCACCGCTCTCGCCGAGCGAGACCATCAAGCGCATGGCCGACGACATGCGCGAAGCGTCCTATCGCGAAGGCGGGTTGACCGAGGAAGATCTCGAGCGCAAGGGATTCACCCGTGCGCAGGTCAAGGCCTATGCCGCCGACGCTCGCATCATGGCGCAGCACCTCGCGGGACCGAGTCTGTGAAGGGTGCGTTTCCCCTCCTCGACGGGCCTCTGCTGTGGCGCGATCCGAAGCGCGTCACCCAGATGGCCGATGAGCTGATACGCCTCGAAGCGACATCAAGCCGGGCGGTGGCGACCGAAGCTCTGGCGCTCCGCTCGACCTTTTCGCCGTTTCAGATTGCGATGACGGTCGATGACGCGCTCTATGAGGCTCAGCAGATGCTGGCCGGGCACGAAATGGCTGCAGAGGCATGAGGCGCATCCAGCGCAACGACTTGATTGCGATCAAGCTGCTCGAATTCAGCCCCTTCGAGCGGCACCCGCGCGGCTGGCGGTTCGGCGCCAGGACGATCACGCCGGCAACGGCGGACTTCCTGATCGCCACCGGCCGCGCGGAAATCGTTGGCAACCAGCTCCGGCTTAAGCCCGCCGAGGCCAAATGACCGCCCTTTCCCCAGCCCTCGAGTCCCATTTCGCCAATTATGCGACGATCGACGTTCCACAGCTCGCCAGGCTGTGGCCGATGGACCGCGAGACGATCAAGCGGCATATTGACGCCCAGCGCCTGCATTGTCGCATCAAGGGCGAAGGGCGGGTCAGGCCTCGCCGCGTGTTCACCCGCGCAGATATCGAGGCCTTCCTGATTTCGACGGAGGAAATGGCGCCATGTCCGTCTATCGGGACAAGCGGTCGCAGTACTGGCAATACGAATTCCAGATCAAAGGTCATCGATTTTACGGCTCGACGCGCGCCGACGATGAACGTGAGGCCCGTGAAATCGAGGCCGAGAAAAAGCGCGAAGCCCGCGCCCAAATCGACCGATGGATCGCCGAGCAGCGCGCCCCTCTGACGCTCGGCCGGGCCGCTGAGCGTTGGTGGAATGAATGGGGCCAGCACCTCGGCGATACCAAGATCAAGGCGGCGCTCGATCGTCTGGTCGAGATCATGGGCAGCAGGACCCTGCTCCACGCCATCAATGACGACGCGGTCTCGCGGATGATCGAGGAGCGCCGGAAGGACACCAGGCGCGACAGCACGATCCTCGAGAATGGCCGCGACAAGATCCTCTACAGGCCGATCAAGCCGGCCACGGTCAACCGCACCCTGGATCTGCTACGGCGGGTCATGATCCGCGCCCGCGACAACTGGAGCGCGGCGATCACCAGGATGCCCCTCTGGAAGAAGCACCGCCTGCCGGAAAAGAAAGGCCGGGTGCGTGAGATCAGTCACGCCGAGGAAGAAACGCTCGACCTGGTCGAGAGCTTCGACCACGCCGAGATGCGACGCTTTGCCATCATTACCGGACTGCGCCTGAAGAACCTGTTCTTGACGTGGCCTCAGGTCGATTTCGAGCACGCTACGTTCACAGTCATGACCAAGACCGGCCCTCGCACCCTCCCCCTCAGCCGCGAAGCCTACGCCATGCTCTGGCGTCGTCGTGGCCATCATCCGGAATTCGTCTGGACCTCGGTCTGCGTCAAGAAATGGCGCAATCCGCACAATCCAAAAGACATCCGCATTGTCGGTCAGCGGTACCCAATCACCTATTATGGCTTTGAGAGCCAAAAGGACCGGAGCTGGAAGAAGGCCGGCGTCAAGGCTCGTATCCACGATCTGCGCCACACCAACGGCATGCGAACCCTGCGTAAGACGCGAAACCTGCGATTGGTGCAGGAGCAGCTCGGTCACGCGACCATAAAGACGACCGCGGAATTCTATACTCACGCGACGGTTGAGGATATCCGGCTGGCTATGGAGGAAACACATAGCGGTCGACGTCAATCGCCCGCCAAGTCCGCCTCAGAAAAATAATTCGCGTCTGACTAGCAACAAGCCTACAAGCACACGCCTGACGATTGCAGGAGCGAGGACGCGCATGCCAAAGCCGCGTGTAGAAGAGGTGTTTAAGAGGTCGGGGCTACCGACATACACTTTCGTCGAACCCGCAGAGTATAGCCATCTCAAAGTGGCGCTACGGACCCCCGGCCGGGGTGTCGTCGTTGAAGGCCCATCAGGCATCGGGAAAACGACCGCGGTAAGAAAAGCTGCGCAGGATGCTGGGCTAGGCAATGTTGCTCAGATGCTCAGCGGCCGAAATCCGGACGACGTCGAAACAATTCGGATGATCCCCGATCTAAAAGATGCCGGGATGATCATCATCGATGATTTTCATCGCCTAGAGGACGACGTCAAATTTGCGATAGCCGAACACCTCAAGGTCATGGCCGACCGCGAGGACGAAAAAACCAAAATCGTTCTGATTGGCATCAACAAAGCCGGTGACTCGCTTATCCATTTTGCTGCCGACCTCAATAATCGCATCGACACTATTCATTTCGAACTCAACGATATCGACCGCGTTCGGGAGCTAGTGAAAAAGGGGGAGCAAGCACTCAACATTAGCGTCACCGCGGCCGAACACATCGCACGGGAAGCCGCGGGAAGTTTTCATATCGCGCAGATTCTTTGCCATGACCTCTGCCTCGACGCCGAAGTGACGGAGTGCCAGAGCCTGCCCACGAAGATTGAAACCAGCTTGGAGAAGATCCGAGATCGCGTTCTGAATGAGCTGTCTCGCACCTTTCGCGCTCGCGCGGTCACGTTCGCCCGAGGACGTCGGTTCCGACGCGCTGGCCGTGCACCGTACCTGCACCTCCTCCGTTATCTGATCATTTCGAACGATTGGACCTGCAACGTCGACGACGTGATCACGAACAACTCGACCGTCCGAGGCTCTCTCTCGCAAATTATCGATAAGGGTCACCTCGAAACGTTCCTGAAGGAAAATAGAGACCTGCAGGACCTCTTCCACTATGACGCATACACCAGGGTGTTTGCAGTCGAAGACCCTAAACTAATGTATTTCTTGCGGAATTTGCTATGGAGCAAGTTCGTTCGCGAAGTCGGTTTCATTTCCGTGGAGTTCAGATCGAAGTACGACTTCGCAATGTCCTTCGCGGGGGAACAACGGGAATTTGTGCGTCAGGTCGTACAGAGCCTGCAAGAACACGAACTCGAGGTATTCTTTGACGAAGACCATTACCACCTGATCCTCGCAGCAGACGTCGAGCAGTACCTAGCTCCGATTTATCGATCTGAGGCTCGTTTTGTCGTTGCATTCCTCAGTCCAGAGTATCCGAGAAAGGTTTGGACCAAATTCGAATCCGAACAGTTCAAGGAACGCTTCGGTGAGGGCAGCGTCATTCCGATCTGGTACGCAAACGCACCACCCGGAGTTTTTGATGCCTCAGGCAGGGTCGGCGGCTTCATGTTCGATCCGAAAGATCATCTCGAAAAGCAGGCCGCACGCATAACGGACAGCTTGGTCAAACGTGCGACCGCTGAAAGATCGGAAGAAGAACAGGCCAGCAAAGATCGCTCCGACGACTCCGAGGAAGTCTCGTAGTGCACGGTCGGGATCACCGGAGAAATCACTGGAGTCGAAGGCCTTCCATTGGTAACTAATTGATTGTAGAGATATTTCAAATTTCCACCGGCCTGTTTTCTACTCCGCGGGTTGCAGGTTCGAATCCTGCCGGGATCGCCACCGCCAAAAACGCTCTAAAATCATTGCACGAATTCGGTTAAAGCGATCCACTTTTTGGAACGCCTGTTCCGGTGGGTCACATCGGCGGGAATATCGAAGAAAATCCCAAAGCCGATTGACCAAAGTCTCGCGCTGACATCGCACGGGCCACTAAGGCGCTTGACTAAATGGCAACCCTTCAGCGTGGATCGACCGCTACGGCCTGATCAGCAACGGCAAGTGCCGACACACGGCGAAAGCGCATCACGAAGCCAACGCCGGCGAAGCCGAGGAGCATCATAGCCCAGGTCGATGACTCCGGCACGGACGGCGTGAAGATGCTGAAGTCAGTGATAGACCCCTCGAACGAGAAGTTGGCTGTATCATCCAGCTGGGTCAGCGACGTGAAATTTCCAGCGTATGAATAAACGTCACCATTGTCGGCCTGCGCCTGGAAAGAAATCTGCTTCACCACGGGCTGGACTTGGTAGTTCGACAGGCCGAGCGGAAGGATCGACGTCGAGCGGGTCGATCCATCTAGAATGATGGATATCCCGTCGCCAGAGGCGGTGGATCCAGCCCATTGTGCCAGACCCGGCTGGTAGGAAACCTCAATATAGAGCGAGCCGCCGGCCCAATGAGTTCCATCTAGGTTCAACGAGATCGAGCCGGCATTGTAGTAAGTTTCGTAGACAAAGTCGGGGTTCGTAGTGCAACTCGAGCACGACGCGGATGGATTGATCGTGAGGGTTCCAGAGAACTGATCGCCGATGTTGGCGACTGGCGCCGCAAATGCCGCGGTCGAAAAATAGAGCGCGGAAACAAGAACACCGACGCAACCCGAAACGGCCTTCATTGCTAACAAACTCCCAACTGGTAACAGCCCATTTCTAAACATGTCCGTTCGGCAGTCAACCGACAGTTGATCGAATCGCCTGCTCCCCCGCGGCTTGGCCGCCGCGGCAACAGTTCATGCGCGCGCCACCTGATGAGCGACAAACGACCCAGTCGCCGATCCCTTATGGCGAAGACGGGTTCCACCACACGACGTCGTTCAGAGACCGACGGAACGAAATCGCCGCGTGCATCAAGGGCGCACGGTCATTGTCAATTGTGACGATCACACAGAGATCACACGCGACCTCCTGCTGTCGTAGTGTGTTGACACGACCGACGGACCTCCCGATGTGTACGAGCACCTGCGCTTCTTGGTTCTGAGTGGAACGACAGAACTGCAGTTGGCATTTGCCGCGCAGTGGCCGCGGCGGCGTTGACCCCGGCTCGCGATGATCGTGCCCGCGCGCTCCTCAGCGTCCAACGCCTGGCTAGCGCTTTCTTAACCACAAACGAGCGCTGCATGAGAGCTCATGGGACAATCCTGCGTCCATTCGCGTTGTCCGGCACCATGCGCATCATCGGTCATTCGCTGCTCGTTGCCGCCCGCAGCCTGGTTGTCCTCGCTGCACCGATAACAACTGCCGACGCACAGCAGGTGCAGGCCGGGACGCTCGACTGTCATGGCGGCCCCGATGCCGGGTTCATCCTTGGACCGGTGACCAATCTCGATTGCGTGCTGCACGTCGATGCTGCGCCGGACAGCCGCTACGTCGCGGCGATCCGCAACTTCGGGGTGTTCATCGGCGACCAGGACGTATCGTTGACCTGGAAAGTGATGGCGACCGTACCATGGATCGCGGTCGATGATCTCGCCGGAGGCTATGCCCGCGCCAGCGGCGCGGGCGCAAATGTTCTCAGCGGTGGCACCAATGCGCCGCTCACATTGCGTCCGCCGACCGAGCAAGACGCCGCCTCGAAACCGCGGGTGCAAATCGAGAGCCTCGAAATCCGACCGGTGGATCGCTGATCCCAGTCGTTTGCGCATCATCCAAATGCACAACGCCGCCCGCTTGAAATACATGCGGACGGCGCCGGCACTAGCCCCAGGAAGGTGACGCAAAATCCTGACATCCCCAAGTCTGCACGTCCGCGGCCGAGAAGCATGGCCCAAATGGGCTATTTGACGAAGCCGAAACGAAAGTGGGTCGGGCGTCGACTGCTCCTCAGCATAGACCACGACGGGTCCATGCTCTGATGTTCACGGTCTGCCCTGACTTCGTTTGACGTTCTTATCATTCAGCGCATCGAATGTTTCCGTAGTTCTCCGTACGTGAACAGAGTTCCGATTCCTCGTCGGACGCTGGATGCGAGCTGTTGACAAGGCCCCTCATTCTCGCCGCGATTATAGGTCGGCGTGTTCGGTGATTTCTCGATCGAACATCATTTTCCGCAAGAGCCCTTCTGAGCGCCGCCGCTCTCGATCGATACTGGAATTGTCATGGAAGATTCCGTCCAAATCCGTTGCACGCGCTGCAAGAACGTGTTTCGCGACCGCGCCAAGCGGCTGCAGCACGGATATACGCGCCAGTGCCCGAGCTGCGAGATCGTGCTGTTCTTCGACGAGGACTCGCACGATCCAAACATCAAGCGAGCGATGCGAACGGCGCGGCGCGCGCGGAAGGAACTGCGAGAGAGCGAAGGCGCGAGGGCGAGAAGCGCCCAGCCGACTCCCCGCCATCACAGCGGCCGCTCGGCCTCGAACGCACGGGGCACTGACGAAGAGGACAGCGATTGAACCTGGCGCGACCGGCACAAGAATTTCGTCAGGAATGACGGTGTAAGAAAGGTGGTTGAAGGCCGGAGGACGTCATGCGGAACCTGAACACTGTGCTGAACAAGCTGAACGACCGCCTGCTGCGGCTCGAAGGCGAGCTGTTCGTGTTGCGATCGATCGCCCGCGCCTCGCTCACCGCTGGCGACGAGTCCGCTGTCCGTACCCGCAAACTGCTGGAGGGAGCCAAGCTCGCATTGTCCGACGAAGCCGAACGACCGCTGGACGCCGCGACCGGAAAATACGTCGCGGCTGCCGTCGCCATGGTCGATGAATTGCTCGAGCATCCCCGCGAGGCGGCGCCTCTGTTCCGGGTGATCGACGGCGGCAAGCGCGACGATTAGCGACGGAATTCCCATCCAGGCCTAGAGTGCGATGAGATTGAGTTGAATCGTGATCGCGCTTTGGATCTTTGTTTGAGCATGACCATTTCGGAAAACCGCTTCGCACTTTTCCGGATCGGCCCTAGCCTGCGTCCGTGACCGCCCGGTCATAGGCCTCGATCGTCACCGTCGCCCTGACGACAACATCCGCAGCCGTCATGCCCGGCTTGTAGAGGCTGCTGCCTAGGCCGAATGCGCGGATGCCCGCCCGCACATACTCGGCGAAGTTCTGGTCCGAGACGCCGCCGACCGCGGCGATCATCACGTCCGGCGGCAGCACCGCGCGGATCGCGCCGATGCCGGAGGCGCCGAGCACGCTCGCCGGAAAGAATTTCAGGCTCGAGGCACCGGCACGTGCCGCCAGCAATGCTTCGGTCGGCGAGAACACGCCGGGCATGGTGACCATGCCGTGGTGCCGGGCGCGTGCCAGCACGTCGACATCGACGTTGGGCGACACCATGAGACGGCCGCCGGTGTCATGGAGGCGATCGACGTCTGCGGCCGTCAGCACGGTGCCGGCGCCGATCAGAACGTCGGCAGGCGCGCGCTTCGCAGCGATCTCGATCGAGCGGAACGGCTCCGGCGAATTCAGCGGAATCTCGATCGCGGTCATGCCGGCCTCGATCAGGGCACTGACGATGCCGGACGTTTCTTCAGGCTTGATGCCGCGAAGGATCGCGACCAGCGGACGCCGCATCGGCGGAAATGGAATGCTCATGCGTTGATCCTTCAATTGCGCCAGATCGAAGTTGCCGCATGGCCGAGGCCACGGCGGACCGCCTCCTCCGCATCGATCACATTGAACGGGATCGAAAGCCGTTCGAGTGCCATTTGATAGAGTTGCCGAAGACGGCCCGAAGCGATCAGCGTGACCGGCACGCCTGCCTCACGCTCCGCGAGGCCAGCGGCGAGCTCGACGCCGATCAGCGTGCCGGAGATCGTCTCACGCGCCGACTGCGCGCTGCCGCCGAACAGCAGCTGCCGCGATCGCACCCGGAACAGCAGGTTGGCTGACAGCGCCGGCGCTGCAAACGCCGCGGCGGCGGCCGAGCAAAACGCATCGCGATCGACCGCCTCCTCCGCGTCCGCGACCGCGTGCGACAGGATGGTGTCGCGCGCGATCGCGCTGAACAACTCTCCGGTCATGAAGGTCGCGAAGCGCTCGACCGCTCCGCTTCGTACCCGCACCCATTTGGAGTGCGTTCCCGGCAGACAGACATCGGCGTCAATCGCCGCATCCAGACCGAGTGCGCCGAGCAGCTGGGTTTCTTCCCCACGCATCACATCGGGTACCGCGGCATCGCGCTGCGCGATCCCCGGC
>CALRXG020000184.1:0-11978 GCA_943372075.1 Bordetella parapertussis
CCGTCGATACCGGGCTCTCGGCGTAGAGGCCGTTGGCGTCGTAGACGCTGACCCGCTGCTGGTCGATCGAGACCGAGATGATCAGGGGGCCCTGCGGCTTGGCGCCGGCCTCTTTCTCGATCGCCGGATTTTTCTTGACGAGATTGCGCTTCGGCTTTGGTCGGGCCGGCTGCGGCATCGGCTCGACATCGCCGTAATAGGCGGAGTCGCGGTTCCAGTAGAACAGCGCTGCATCGGCGCTGGACGACGCGCCGATCGTGCCGGCGGCGGTCATGATCGCAAATTGCCAGAAGCGCCCGTTCGCAGAATTAAAAATCGAAATCCGAGGCCCGCTTGCGCGCATATTCCGAATCCCAGTCCAAACTATCCATTGGTTGTCGCAGACGCAGAACGCGTTCACCAGCACCGGCGATCTAACCCTTCCGTGAGGGGGTATTTTTCGACGAAAGCGTAACAAAAAAGCCTCACAAGAGGTTAAAGCGCCCGGTCCGATCACCGAACTGTCAGCGCCTTCCCGTGCGGCGTTTGCGCACTACATAGGCGGAGCCACCCCCGCGGAGACCTCAATGACATCGAGAAGTGTGAGCTTGTGTGACGTGCGACAATTGTCTCGATGGGGATCCGCGTTGCTTCTGCTTTTGCTGGCCTTGACGTTGGTGTTGGGGCAGGGGGCCCCCGCAGCCGCGGCTGACGAGCCCGACCTGATCTTTCGCCGCTCGACGGTGTTCAAATGGGTGAGCCCCAACGACAAGCTCGCGACCTATGGTGTCGACGACCCCGAGATCGAAGGCGTCGCCTGCCACTTCACGGTGCCGGAGAAGGGCGGCTTCAAGGGCTGGCTTGGCCTCGCCGAGGAGGTCTCCGACATCTCGCTGGCCTGTCGGCAGATCGGGCCGATCCGCTTCAAGGGCAAGCTCGGCCAGGGCGACGACATGTTCAGCAAGCGGCGCTCGCTGTTCTTCAAGAAAATGCAGATCGTGCGCGGCTGCGATGCCAAGCGCAACGTGCTGGTCTACATGGTTTACTCGGACAAGCTGATCGAGGGCTCACCGAAGAACTCGACATCGTCAGTGCCGATCATGCCATGGGGCGCGGCCGACGCTGCCGCCGTCCAGAAGTGTGGAGAGTTCATTCAGTAGCACGACCAGGGACTTGATCCCGTTGGCTGAAGCGGTAGGCGAGCTAGCGCTGGGTTTGCCCGAACTGCTTCGCCCGGATGCTGAGGCTTGGCCGGACGTTCGAGTCACGACAGCCGATGAGGCGAACCAGCTTCTGCGGCGCGCACTCATTGTCGCCCATTACATAGGCGCCCTGTTGTGGCATCGCCGCCGTCATCTGCCGCTGGCCGGACTTGCCGGCCGCGGATTCATTGCCAACACCGATGTTGCCATTGCCCACGACTGACATCCTTTGTTGGTTGGATCGGGATCAGGACAACGTGCCACCGCGAGGATGGTTGCACGGCGCCAAGATGAGTCGGCCGGAACCTCGAGCGGTTCAAGCGGCTCTTGCTCCGTTGGTTCCTGTCTCAGCAGAGGAAAGTTAAGAAAGCGCGGTAGCGCGCTCCCTCCACATGCATAATTCCCACATGCATAATTCGCGGTCGGCACCCGGACGTCCAGCGGGTGACCGACGCGCGAAGTCTTGAACAACTCCCCCGCCACCGCGTCTCCGCTGAAAACATTGGAGTTTTTCGGCCAATGTTTCGTGGGCCGCCGGCCGACGAAACAATTCTCCCGCCGACGAAACCATTTTGCGCTTGTTCCGCAGAACTCCGGAAACGGCAGATCGTTATCAAACCGTCAACACCGCGGCGCCGGGCGCCGATCGCAAATGACGGAGACTGCCAAATGCGGACCCTGAGCCTGATCCTCGCCGTCGCTTTCGTGATGGCCGGCTCGTCGATGGCGGGCGCCCCGAACAGCGATTTGCCCGGGATCGGTACCTTCTCCTACAATGGCTCACCTGTCGTCACCCCGGCCCCGATGATCGTGGCACAGGCCAACTGACGCGACAGACAGAACTGCCGGCAAAGGCTCCCCATGTTGCTTCGTATCTGTTCCGCCGCGATGCTTGCATCGTCCTTCCTGGCGGGTTCCGCGCAGGCCCAATCCCAGCTTCCGCTTGAGTCGATGCAGATCCGGTCGTTGTACCGGGCGGCTGAACCGCGCGACGAATTCGTACGCCAGTGCGCGCCGCATATGCTCGGGCGCTGGACGCATCCCGAAGCCGTCTGCGGCTGCCTGCACGACCACGCTGCCGCGACGGTGGACGATCCCGATCTTCGCCACGCCCTGCTGCGCGGCATCAGCGAGACCGGCGTGCCGACCATCGAGTCCGATTGGGTGCCGACATCGAAGCAGGCCGAGATCGGCCCGACCTTCACCAAGATCGCCAAGCCGACGCTGCAATGCATGTTCGAGCCGATCTCGAACTAGGCGGCGCATTGCTAGGATCGTGATCAACGAAGCGCCTCGCGATTGCGGGGCGCTTATTTTTTAGCGAGCCGCGCCACGCAGCTATGTGTGCGCACCACGCCGTTCTGGCTCAGCTTGGAGCCGACGATCTGCTTGATCTGCCCGGCTGGACACGAGCCGTCGTCGATGAGGACGCGCTGACCGACCCTGAGGTCGACGATGTCACCTTCGCGCATCAAGGCCTGCTGCGCGGAGGTGGAGTTCGTCATCGCGACGAATGCTGCGGCGCTGACCAGCGCGCCCAATGCGATGCGCGGCATCCGGGCCTCCTTCACTTGTTCTGGATCTTGAGCCCGTCGGGCCCGACATTGATCTGCAGGCCCTCGGGCTGCTTCTTGGCCTGATAGAGATTGTAGCCGAGCATGCCCGCGATCACGACCAGCGCGGCGATCACGAGATACAGGACGTTGCGATTGGCGGGCATCCGGTAACTCCGTAAGCTGGCACGCACTGAACGAACGGCGACCATAGTCAGGTGGCTGTGATTCTCCTAGCACGCCGGAGTTTGTTGGATTGCTTGCGCGTCGCGCGCAATGCCGTCAGCATTGTCTTCGCCAATTGTTCCGCCGACGCGACGAGTTGCGGAACCGGATGACCGGAAAATCCCAGCACGAAACCCGGCAATGGACGCGCGCGATGATAGGTCTCGGCGAGCAGCCAGCCGCCGACGCCGGCGGCAGCCTTCGCCTGTGCCGCGATCAGCGGATCGGTCGCGGGATCGAGCCGCGCGACGAGATGCAGGCCCTGCGATGGCACGGGAACCGTAAGCTCGCCCTCGGATGCATTCTGAAGCGTCGACGCAAGAACGTCGCGCGCCTCGCGATAGAGCTTGCGTGATTTGCGCAAGTTCGCAGCGAAAGCGCCGGAGTTCAGCATGTCGGCGACCGCGCCTTCCATCAGAGTGCCAGGAAAGCGATCAAGCGCGGCGCGCGCCGCCGTCACCGGTCCGATCAGTGCTTCGGGCAGGGCGCAGTAACCGATCCGAAGTCCGGGGAATAGCGTCTTCGCAAACGTGCCCATGTAGATCACGCGGCGCAGATGATCTATGCCGGCGAGCGACAACAGCGGCGCGCCGTCATAGCGGAATTCGCTGTCGTAATCGTCCTCGAAGACGAAGGCGCTGGCATCCCTGGCCCAGTCCAGCAGTTCGAGCCGGCGCGGCATCGCCATCTGCACGCCGAGCGGAAATTGATGTGACGGGGTGACATAGGCGGCGCGCGCCTGCGGCGCGGATGCGCGCCCCTTGTCGATGCGCATGCCGGAGCCATCGACCGGCACCGACACCGGGCGATAGCCGCAATGCTCGATCGCGCGCCGCGCTGCGGGATAGCCGGGATCCTCGCACCAGACCTGATCGCCGGGTTTGAGAATGGCACCTAGCACGATGCGCAGTGCGTGCAGTGTGCCCGACGCCAGCATGATCTGGTCGGGGTCGCAGCGCAGTCCGCGTGCCGACAGCAAATGGTCTGATATCGCGGCGCGCAACTCGCTGCTGCCGCGCGGATCGCCATAGTGCAGGTGCTCGGAGCCGAAGGCGCGCAGCCTGCGGCCGGCAAAGGCGCGGAAGCGCTGTAGCGCGCGCTCGTCGATATGGGTGCAGCCGAGCGACAGCGCATTGTGCTGCGGGGGCTCGATCTCGATCCTCGCACGTCGTGGCGCGGTGGCCTGCGCCGGGATGCGTGCGGCGACGAAGGTGCCGGAGCCGGTGGTCGCCACCGCGAAGCCGTCGGCGATCAGCCGCTCATAGGCTGTGGTGACGGCGTTGCGGCGGAAGCCGGTCTGCCTGGCCAGCGCCCGCGACGGCGGCAGCGGCTCGCCCGGCTTGACCAGACCGCCGACGATCGCGTGGCACAGCGCCTGATACAGCCGCTGCTGCGAGGCCGCGCCCGGCGTCACGTGGGGCCCGGCGAGGTCGAGCGGCAAGTCGGCCTTGCCGGCCGAAGGCCTACGCAAATTGGTCGGAATTTTTCGCATGGAATTGGCACTATCGCAGACCAAATTGGCCGCTACAACTCTTGAAAGATTCCAAATTACCGCGAGGCCTCCCGTGACCGAAGGTGCATCCACTCCGTCCTATCCGCTCTCGTCCCGCAACCGGGTGAAGCGCCGCCATGATCGCGGCTTTTACGATCACGCCACGGTGCACAAGATCCTCGACGCCTCGATGCTGTGCCACGTCTCCTACGTGATCGACGGCCAGCCCTATTGCACACCGACCTTCTTCTGGCGCGAGGGCACCCGGCTCTATTGGCACGGCTCGAGCGCGAGCCGGATGCTGGAGAACCAGTCGGAGGGGCAGCGGGTGTGCCTGACCGTCGCCCATCTCGACAGCCTGGTGCTGGCACGCTGCGGCTTCAACCATTCGGCCGACTATCGCGCGGTGATGGCGTTCGGCTCCGCCTATCTGGTGACCGATCCCGCGGAGAAGGAGCGCGCCATCGTCGCGATGGTCGATCGCTTCTTTCCCGACCGCACCGCGGGCCTGCGCGCCAGCAACAAGCAGGAGATCAAGGCGACCTCGTTCATCGCGATGGAGATCGAGGAGGCCTCGGCCAAGGTGCGCGCCAAGGGCGTCGCCGACGACGATGAGGATTACGAGTTGCCGATCTATGCCGAGCGCATTCCGGTGCGCACCGTGCTCGGCGCGCCCGAGCCGTGTCCGCGGCTGCTCGACGGCGTGACGCGGCCGAAGACGCTCGATGGCTATTCCGAAGGCCGTCTGCTCGAAGATGCATTGCGGGATGCCTATTTTGCGCAATACCCGGCCGAGTGAAATCAGGTTACGCTGCGGCTCCCACCTTGACTGATATCCTCCATGGAGCTGCCGCATGACTGCCGAGACGCAACAACGAATCCTTGCCGCCGTTGACGAAGGATTCGATGCGCAGCTTGCGACGACGCAGGCCTTTGTCGCGATCCCCTCGACCCGCGGCGCCGAGGGGCCGTGCCAGGACATGATCGGCGATCTCTTGCGCGAGCGCGGCTATGAGGTCGACGATTGGCACATCGATCTCGACGAGCTGAAGGGCCTGCGCGGCTTCGGCCCGATCGAGCACGATTTCTCGAAGGCCCGCACGGTGGTCGGCACCTACCGCCCGGCGACCAATGCCGGCAAATCGCTGATCCTGCAGGGCCACTGCGACGTGGTGCCGACCGGCCCGCTCGAGATGTGGGACACGCCCCCGTTCTCGCCTGTGATCAAGGACGGCAAGATGTACGGCCGCGGTGCATGCGACATGAAGTCCGGCACCATCGCCGCGCTCTATGCGCTGGATGCGATCAAGAAGGCCGGGCTGAGGCCGACCGCGCGGATTCACTTCCAGTCCGTGATCGAGGAGGAGAGCACCGGCGTCGGCGCACTCTCGACCCTGCAGCGCGGCTATCGCGCCGATGCCTGCTTCATTCCGGAGCCGACCAACGGCACGATGATCCGCTCACAGGTCGGCGTGATCTGGTTCCGACTGAAGGTGCGCGGCTTCCCGGTGCATGTGTTCGAGGCCGGTGCCGGCTCGAACGCGATCATGGCGGCGTATCATCTGGTACATGCGCTGGAGAAGCTCGAGATCGCCTGGAACGAGCGCGCCAGGGCCGATAAGCATTTCAAGGACGTCAATCATCCGATCAATTTCAATCCCGGCATCATCAAGGGCGGCGACTGGGCCTCCAGCGTGCCGGCCTGGTGCGACGTCGACTGCCGTATCGCGGTGCTGCCGGGCTGGTCGATTGCCGAGTGCCAGAAGGAGATTCTGGCCTGCGTGTCGGCGGCGGCGCGCGACCACCGCTTCCTCTCCAACAATCCGCCGCAGGTGGAATGGTCGGGCTTCCTGTCGGAAGGCTACGAACTGGTGAACTCCGAGGCGCCGGAAGCCGCTTTCGCTGGGGCTTATCAGGCGGTCTATGGCGGGGCTGTGGAGGATCGCGCCTTCACCGCGCTGACCGACACACGGTTCTACGGCTTGAACTACGACATCCCGAGCCTCTGCTTCGGCGCCAGCGGTGCGGCGATGCACGGCTTCAACGAATATGTCGATCTGGAGTCGCTGCGGAAGTCGACCAAGGCCATGGCCCTGTTCGTCGCGGAATGGTGCGGGGTGGAGAAGGCTTAGCTTCGCAGGTTCTGCTCGCCATTGCGAGGAGCGAAGCGACGGAGCAATCCATAGTGCCGCTTGCGGTGAGATGGATTGCTTCGCGGAGCCTGTCATCGGGCGCGCGTTCGCGCGACCCGTTGGCTCACAATGACGGGGTGAAACCTACCTAGCATCCCCCCACAACGCTTTCACGATCGCATCGAGCCCATCGGTCAGCGCTGCGGGGCCGGGCTGCAGGATGATCGGCGACTTGATCTCGACGATGCGGTCGTTGCGTACGGCCGGAATGTCGCTCCAGCCGTCACGCCTGCGGATACGGTCGGGCACCACCTTCTTGCCGCACCAGGAGGCCAGGATCACCTCGGGCATGGCCGCGCGCACGGCGTCGGGCGCGACGATGCGATCCTTGGCTGCTTTCTGAGCGCGCAGATCGGGCAGTGCGTCCGCGCCGCCGGCGATCTCGATCAGTTCGGACACCCATCCGATGCCGCTGATCAGCGGATCGTCCCATTCCTCGAAATAGACTTTTGGCCGCGGCGCCGGACGCGACGTCGCCGCGATCGCGGCCAGCCGTTGTTCGAGGCTCCGCGCCAACTCGTCGGCACGATCGGCCGCGCCGACCATCGCGCCCAACGTGCGGATCATTGCGAGGATGCCGGCCACATCGCGCTGATTGAAGACATGAACGGCGATACCGGCGCGCACGAGGTCGGCGACAATGTCGGCTTGCAGGTCGGAGAAGGCGAGCACCAGATCGGGATCGAGCGCCAAAATCTTCGGAATGTCGGCGGAGATGAACGCCGACACCCGCGGCTTCTCGCGGCGGACCTGCGGCGGCCGCACGGCGTAGCCGGAGACGCCGACGATGCGGTCCTGCTCGCCGAGCAGATACAGCGTCTCGACCGTCTCTTCGGTCAGGCAGACGATCCGGCGGGGAGGGAAGTCGCGCATCGGCGGACGGTATGGAGGCTCGGCGTCCTCTTGTCACGGACGACATAACGTCATGGTCGCCATTACCTCGGACGTCATTGCCGGGCCCGGCCGAGCAATCCATCATGCCGGCATCAACCTCGAAGAAGACCACAAGCAGGGAGGGCCCATGACGCCGCTCGAAAAGATCCAGTCGATGAAGATGCCGTTTGCGGAACTGAAGGGCGTCACCTTCACCGAGGCCAGTCAGGATCGCGTGGTCGCGAAGATGCTGGTGCGGTCGGACCTCTGCACCCTCCGCAACACGATCCACGGCGGCGCGGTGATGGCCTTCGCGGACTCGGTCGGCGCCGCCGCCACCGTGATCAACCTGCCGGAGGACGCCAAGGGCACCACGACGCTGGAGAGCAAGACCAACTTCATCGGCGGAGCCAAGGAGGGGAGCACCGTGATCGCGACGGCTACACCAGTTCATCGGGGCCGGCGGACCCAGGTCTGGCAGACCCGGCTGGAGACGGAAGACGGTAAGCTCGTCGCGGTGGTTACTCAGACCCAGCTGGTATTATAATGGGGTGATGATGTGATTTATCAATCACATCATTGTTTATTTAAATGAATCTGAGTACTTGAATTATATGGTGCGGCGCACAATATAGGGCGAGTTAGGGAGTCGACGCCTCCTCGAGGGCTACCAAGAGGAGTTATAAAATGAACGACGATTCCATCAGTTTGACCTCTGCCCGGGGTACCGTGCGGACGTTGAGCCAGCAGGAGGAGCTTCCCCTGCTGCGCGATCATCTGCTGAGACTGGATCGAACCAGCCGTCATGATCGTTTTCATGGCTTCATCGACGATAGTTTCATTCGCCGCTATGCCGAGCGCTGCGCCAACGACGGCACCGTGATCATCGCCTATTTCGAGGATGGCGTGGTCCGCGGCGCAGCCGAACTGCATCCGCCGGAGCAATCACCGGATGCCCAGCCCGAGATCGCCTTCAGCGTCGAGCGGTCGGCACGGCGCAAAGGCGTTGGCAGCACGCTGTTCCGCAAGCTGATCGCCGAGGCGCATGCCAAGGGCTACGGCAGCCTGCGCATCACCACCGGCGCGCAGAATGACGCGATGCGGGCGCTCGCCACCAAGTTCGGTGCGCAGCTGACCTTCCGCCACGGCGAGTCGACCGGCAGCATCGACCTGACCGAGCAGCACCAGCCCGAGCCGGCACCGCCGATCGCTCCGGTGACGCCGGTCGAGGCAGCGCGCGCGATCGTCGACATGAATCGCGCCTATTGGCGAATGGTGATGCAGATGTCCGGCTGGGGCCGTGCCGCCTGAAGCTGAGATCTCGGATGAGATGCAAAAAGGGCAATCCACTCAGTGGATTGCCCTTTTTCCTTGAACAAACGGATGTTGTTTTTCAGGTGCCGGTGCGCTTGTCGGTGGCAAAGCGGCGGACCACGCGCCGCTCGACCACGACGGAGCGCTGCGCGCCCTGTTCCCCGGCGATCACCCGGGTCGCCGTGCCGGTGCGGGCGCTGACGCGCGCGGTCTTCTTCACCTCGGCCAGCACCTCGTCATAGGGCAGCCCCATCAGGGACGATGCAATCTCGGCCTGGGCTTCCACGTCATCGGTGATGCCGACGGCTGCGAAGATTGCTTCCTCCAGCGTCGGCGGATCATGCCGCACGCGCCTTGTGCCGTATTTGGTGTTCCAGTCTCCGCTCATCGCCGCCTCATCCTTGAATCGCGGGAGATACGTAAGGTGCCCAATGTTGCATTGCAATATGAATGTGGCATGGCAATCCAGCCATGCAGCTAGAGTCTCTCAATTTTGTGAGCGTCATAAAGTTCGATCGTGGTCGCCGCGGCCGCCAGGGATTGCAGGGAACGGACAAAGTCGCGTGATGCGGGGACCGCAAAATGCGCCGCCAGCGCGGCGCGGTCGGCCCATTGCTCGAAAAACACCAGCCTGAGCGGATTCTCGCAGTCGACATGCACCGCGTGTGAGATGCAGCCCGGCTCGGTGCGCGAACGATGGACATGCTCGAGGCTCAGTCGCCGTACCTCGTCAAAGCTGTCGGGGCGGGCGGTGACGCTGCCGGTGACGACGATCATGATCTCCCCCTCTTGTTTGAGCATGATATCTTCGGAAAACCGCTTCGCACTTTTCCGGATCATGCCTTACGGGGCGGCTTCCGCCCCTGACGTAGTGATCGGCTGCTGCGGCCAACGCTTGAGCGCGGCGCGACCGGCATCGGTCAGCACATAGATGCCGCGCTCGGCGCGATCGAACCAGCCATAGACGTTATGCTGCAGGATCTTGCCGGCGTCCGGAATCTCGACACGCAGGTCGCGGAGCCGCCGGGGTCCATCCGACATGGCACACGCGCAGGCCAGCGCCTGCTGGCGATAGGCGGTCATGATTGGCGCCCGTGTCGAGCCGCCCATCGCGGGATCGCCCTTGCGCTTGCGGTGCTCGGTAATCAGCCGCGAGCGCTTCTTCGGATTGCGGCGCGGTGCCGCGGTCGGCGGCGGCACCAGCACCTCGACGTCGCCGCGGTCGGTGACGCCGAGCATGCCGAAGCCGAGCCGCCGGCACAGATTGCGATAGCGGGCGTCGCTCTCGCGGCCCTTGCCGCGAGCCGAAACCTTGGCGGCGATCCACACCTCGTCGGCGGCGCCGGCGCGGTCGACCGCCTGCAGGATCAGTTCGAGATTGAAGGCGAGCTTGAGCTCTCCGACCACGACAACGGGCGGATCGTCGGCGCTGAGTGCCACGAGGTCACAGCCGCCGATCTCGCCCTTCACCGTGAAGCCGAGCTTTTCGAGGAAGCGTTTGACGGGCAGATAAAGCGCGGTTTCCAACGGGCAGGCTCCTGCGGCGTCGGCCGCGACTCGGTGCCGCAGCATAGCGCGGAATTGCGCCAGCCGAGGCGGATGCAATTGCCCAAAGCTCGGCCAGACAGCTATTGTCGAGCCCGGAAGGCGCAAGCATCTTCATGATCCGGAACGGGCTCTACCATATCAGTGTCGAATTCCTCGACGGCGTCTCTGGCGGGAACCAGGGCGTGATGGTGCTGCGTGACGGTCAAATGCGCGGCGGCGACTCGTTCTTCTTTGCCTATGGCAGCTATACGGCGGCCGACGGCAAATGGAAGGGCGAGGTCACCAACCAGGAGCACTCGCCCACCTATGGCGCGCGCCCGGTATGGGAACGCAAGGTGGTCACCATCGGCTTCACCGGAACCTATACCAACGAGACCGCCGAAGGCGACGGCATGGCACTCGCCGGCAAGCAGAGCATCCGCTTCAGGTCAAAGCTGCGGCTGCTGGTTGCCGACTAAGCGTTCAATCGGCGAGCCGTCTAGACCCGGCCATTGACCGGCAGCAGCGCGCCGGTGACGGCGCTGGCGGCGTCGCTGACCAGGAACAGGATGACGTCGGCGAGTTCCTTCGGCGTCACCCATTTGGAGATTTCGGCCTTCGGCATCGCGGCGCGATTGGCCGGTGTGTCGATGATCGAGGGCAGCACGGCGTTGACCGTGACCTCGCCCTTGAGCTCGGCGGCGAGCGACTCGGTGAGCCGGTGCACACCGGCCTTGGATGCCGCATAGGGTCCCATGCCGGACGCCGCCTGCAATGCGCCCAGCGCGCCGATATTGACGATCCGGCCGGCGCCGGATTTGACGAGATGCGGGATCGCGGCATGCGACGTGTTGAACGCAGTCATCACGTTCATCGCATACATGCGCTGCCAGGTCGCAGGATCGCCGTCGCTCACCGCCTCGAAGGTGAAACCGCCGGCGATGTTGATCAGCCCGTCGAGCCGGCCGAAATGCGCCGCCGCCTTGTCGATCGCCGCCTTTGCCTGCGCGGTATCGGTGAGGTCGACACCGCCGAGTTCGATACGATCAGCCGTCGCCGCAAGCTGCGAGGCGGCGTGATCGACGCCGGCAACGCGCGCGCCGCGTGCCAGTGCCTCCGCGGCGACCACTTTGCCAAGCGCGCCGAGGGCGCCGGTGATGACGATGGCTTTTCCGTTCATGGCGGTCTCCGTAACGCGCGACAGACTGCGACCACTATGATCAGGCGGAATTCATTTGCAATGCCGCCGATTTCGCCTCCTACTGCGCGCATTCATTAGTTCACTCACCCCAAGGATGTTTGCGATGCCGACACCGAGGCCGTGCGAAACCCATCTCGAACTCGTCAAGTTCAGTTACGGATTGCCGCATCTTGCGCAAGCGCTCGAGCGCGCGCGCAAGGTCAAGATCGTTGCTCTCGGATCATCATCGACCGCGGGAGCCGACAGAATTCTCCCGTTTCCGCCCCGGCTGGAGATGTTATGGCGAAGCCAGAAGCAGACGTTCGGCCGCATGATCGACATCATCAACCGGGGGATCGGCGGCCAGGAAGCGCCGGAAGAGTTCGCGCGCATCGAGGCCGATGTCATTGCTGAAGCACCTGTGATGGTGATTTGGCAGGT
>CALRXG020000185.1:0-11942 GCA_943372075.1 Bordetella parapertussis
GATGTAAGGCATGGTCTCTCTCCATTGTTGAGGTGGTGACAACACGGTGAAGGTGGACCGGCACGACGCAAAGAGGCAGTGGCCGATCAGACAGAGATCGGGCAATATCCGCCACGGCCTGATCGCGCCGATCGGGTAGGATGACGGCAACATCAGGAGGCCCCATGAAGCTTGCGATCCTCGCGCTGGAAGGCTGCATGCAATCGGCAGTCGCCGGCATCGCCGACATCCTCACTCTCGGCAACCATGTGATGGCGCTGCGCGGCAACAAGGCGCGCTTCAGCTGGCAGACGCTCTCGCTCGACGGCAAGGCGGTGCGCGCGGGCGGCGGCAAGCTCGTTGCCGTCGACGGCGCCATCAACAAACGGGCGAGCTTCGACGCGATCATCGTGCCGGGCAGTCTGGTCGATCACCTCACCGCCGAGCGCCTGCAACCGCAATATGACCGCGCCGGTGCCTGGTTGCGCCAGCAGCACGCCAGCGGCCGGCTGATCGGCGCGTTCTGCAGCGGCGTGCTGCTGCTCGCCAATGCTGGGCTGCTCGACGGCCGCCGCGCCACCATCACCTGGTGGCTGCAAAGCGAACTGCGCCGCCGCCATCCCAGGATCGATCTCGCCAGCGACGCCGTCATCACCCAGGCCGATCGCCTGGTCTGCGCCGCCGGCCCGATGTCGTGGGTCGATCTGCTGCTGCGGCTGATCGAGCTCGTCGAAGGCAGCGAGGTCGCAAAGATCTGCGCCGACTATGCCGTGATCGACACCGCGCAGCGCACGCAGGCGATCTTCATGCCGCTCGGCTACATGCTCGCCCAGGATCCGCTGCTGATCAAGGCGGACATGCTGGTACGCCGCACCGGCAAGGCGCCGATCACGGTACGCAGCCTCGCGCAGGCGCTGGGCCTGAGCGAACGCACGCTGAACCGCCGCTTCCGCGAATTGACCCACGAGCCGCCGCAGGCCTTCATCACCCGCCGTCGCGTCGAGCACGCCCGCACGCTGCTGGAGACGACGACGCAACCGATCAAGACGATCGCCCGCGCCACCGGCTATGAGGACGAGAGCAGCTTCCGCAAAGCCTTCCGCAAGCTCACGCTGACATCGCCGCAGGCCTATCGGGCGCAGAGATCAATGCGTGCGGCGTAAGGGCGTAGGATGAGGAGCGCGTAGCCGCGCAGGATGGGCGGAGCGCAGCGATACCCATCATTTGAAGCCCGCGGAACGACCGATGGGTTTCGCTGCGCTCGACCTATCCTACGGTGCAATGTCACACCCGAAACAGCTTCGCGTACCTCGCCTTGATCTCCTCACTCTGCGCCTGCACCTGGGCCGGATCGGCCTTCAGCATCTTGAGCTTGTCGAGCGGCACGTGGCCGGCCTTCTCCTTCACCTTGCCGTGGAACGAGCGGTGGGCGAATTCGTCTGCCAGCATCTGCTGGGTTTCGGCGCTGAAGAAGAAGCTCTGGAACAGCCGCGCCGCGTTCGGGTTCGGCGCGTTCTTGAAGACACCGCTCGGCACGATGATCAGCGGCGCACCCTCGGCCGGATAGACCACCTCGACCGGCTTGCCCTGGTCCTTGGCCAGGATGAGGTTGTAGTCGTTGCCATCGGCCATGACGGCCCGCTCGCCGAGCAGGATCTTCTTCGGCGGATCGGCGGCCGACTGCACCTGCATCACCCGCTGCTGCGACAGCTTTTCCAAATACGGCCAGCCGAGATCGCGCGCCAGCACGAAGGTCGCGGTCATGATCGCTCCGGAATAGCTCGGGTGCCCCTTGACGATCTTGCCGCGCCATTTCGGATCGAGCAGGTCGGCGTAGCTCTTCGGCGCCTCCTCGCGCTTCACCTGCTCGGTGTTGTAGCCGATCACCTCGAACCAGGCGCAGGATGTCGCCGACGTGCCGTCCGGATCGATCTGGTCGGCGGGAAAATGCTTCGCAACCTCTTCGGGCATGTAGGCCGCGAGCCAGTCGTTCTTCTTCCAGTCGAGATAATGCGCCGGATCGGTCGAGTTGGCGACGTCGACGGCGTTGATGCCGCTGCCCTGCTCCTGCGCGATGCGCTGGAAAATCCGCTCGGCGCCGGAGCGTTCGACGCGAACGCCGATGCCCGGATATTTCTGCTCGAAATCACGCGCCAGGCGCTCGGCCGTGTTCAGCTCCAGCGCGCTGTAGAACGAGATCTTGCCTTCCTTCTTGGCAGCTGCGATCAGTTCCGGTGTCACGGCTTCGGCCGGCGGTGCCGCCGCGCGCGAGGGTTCCGCGAATACCATGCCGGCTGCGGTCGCGGCGGTCACCTTGAGCCAGTCGCGTCGCGACCATTTGCGGTCTTGCATTGCAAACTCCCTGCCATCGGGCCGTTGACCGGCCGCGCCATTGTTGCGGGAGCATAGCGCGCAGGATCGGTCGAGCCAACGGACTGCGACTAATCATCGCCAGCTTTGTCGCAGCACCCGCATCCAGTTGTCGAAGGCGATCTTGCGCAACGTGGCCTCGTCGAAGCCATGCGCGCGCAACGCCTGGATCAGGTTCTGGAGCTGGCTTGCGTCTTTCAGCGGACGCGGCATCGTCGCGCCATCGAAGTCCGATCCCAGGGCGACGTGATCGTCACCCATCCGCTCGACCAGATAGCCGAGATGCGCAGCGACCGTCTCGATCGGAATGTCCGGGTCGCGGTGTCCGTCCGGGCGCACCTCGGACACGCTGAAATTGAAGCCGACGACGCCACCCGACGCCTTGACGGCATCGAGCTGCCGGTCGGTCAGGTTGCGGGTCGCGAGGCAGATCGCATGCGCGCAGGCGTGAGTGGCCACGATGGGCGCGGTGCTGATCGCCACGAGGTCCCAAAAGCCACGCTCGTTGAGATGAGCTGCGTCCACCATGATCCCAAGTTCATTGCAGGCCTTCACCAGCGCCTTCCCGGTATCGGTCAGACCGGGACCGGTGTCCGGCGAGCGCGGATAGGCGAACGGCACGCCGTGGCCGAAGATGTTGGGCCGGCTCCAGACCGGACCGAGCGAACGCAGGCCGCGCGAATGGAGCCGCGCCAGCCCGTCCAGATCGGCGTCGATCGCCTCGGCGCCCTCGAGATGCAGCACGATTGCAAACGCCGCATCGCGCCGCGCCGCCTCGATCTCGTCCACGGTCGTCGCAAAGCGGATCGTTCCGTTGGCGCGACCAACCATGCGTTCCAGTGCGCTCAACTGGGCATCGATGGTGCGACGCGCGTAGGCCGCATCGAGCGGGTCGGCAAGTCGTACTTCATACCCGTCGGCGGTTTGCGTGAAGTCGCCTTGCCGCGGGTGCTCTGCCTTGGCGTACATCGCGAACAGGCCGCCGACCATGCCGCCTTCCCGGGCGCGCGGCAGATCGAGATGGCCCTCCTCGGAGCGCACGAGAAAATCGCGGCCACCCTCGCGGTATTCAACGAGGTGCTGGGCCGCGTCATTGTGGCCATCGAAGATCGCGATCTTGCTGGTTTCCTGCTGCACGTTGGCTCCGCCTATCCTACGGACAACCGATCCTCGATCAGCCAGCCGGCGACTTCGCGGTGTTGACCGCCAATTGCGCCGCGAACGCCCGCTGGTAAGCCGGCCGTGCTTCGCCGCGGGCGACGTAGGCGGCGAGCTTCGGATGCCCGTTGAGCATGCCCGAAGGCTTCAGCCGCAGCAGCACCGACACCATCATCAGGTCGCCGGCGCTGAACGCACCATCGAGCCAGTCGGCGTCGCCCAGACGCTCCGAAAGCTGGTCCAACCGCTGCCGGACGCGATCCTTGACCAACAGCAGGCGCGCCTCGTGCCACGGCTTGTCGCGCTCGAACAGCCACGCGGTCGAGAATTCGAGGATCGGCGGCTCCACCGTGTTGAGCGCGGCAAACATCCACGCGATCGCGCGTGCCCGGGCATTCGCGTCGTCAGGGAGCAAGCCTTTGTGGCGCTCGGCGAGATGGAGCACGATCGCCCCCGTCTCGAACAGCGCGAGGTCGTCCTCTTCATAGGTCGGTATCTGGCCGAACGGATGAAGCGCCAGATGCGCGGGTTCCTTCATCGCAGCAAACGACACGAGACGCACCTCGTAAGGCAGGCCGAGCTCCTCTAGCGCCCACCGCACCCGCGTATCCCGCGCCAGTCCCTTGCCGCCATCCGGCGACCGCTCAAAGGCGGTGATGGTGACGGTCATGAATGGCCTCCCCGGCGAACTCATTTGCTGCGCAACGGCTTGCGGATTTCCGGATCACGGTGATCCGCAGCGTTCACCGGATGCTAGCTCTTTTCCGGCGGATTCTCGCGCAGAAATCGTTCGAGATCGGGCTGCACGGAGTAAGGCTGCGGAACCGGGTCGCCCTGGAAGTCGACCTGAAGATCAAGGCAGCGCCGCAGCATCCGCGCCAGTTCGCTGCGCCGATAGGGTTTGGTCAGCAGCGGGATACCATGGCCGGCGCGCCCCTGCTGGACCGGCAAAGCGCCGTCGCTGTAGCCCGAGGTGAACAGCACCCGCAGCGCAGGTTGCCCCGTCATCAGCGTCTCCGCCAATTGCCGGCCGTTCATGCTGCCCGGCATCACGATATCGGTGAACAGCAGATCGAACGCGGTGCCGCGCTCGACGATCGCAAGCGCAGCGTCGGCGCTCGCCGCCGCTAGCACCCTGTAGCCGAGGCTTTCGAGCTGGCCGGTGACATAGTCGCGGATCGTGGCGTCGTCCTCGACGCACAGGATGGTCTCGTTGCCGCCACGGACCGGCTGGTCATCCTCCTCGGCCGCGCCTGGCGCGGTGCCGTCCGCCTTGGGCAGGTAGATCCTGAAGATGGAGCCGCGCCCCTGCTCGCTCTTGACCTCGATCCCGCCGCCGCTCTGCTTGACGAAGCCGAACACCATGCTGAGTCCAAGTCCGGTGCCCTGCCCGACCTCCTTGGTGGAGAAGAACGGATCGAAGATCTTTTCCAGATGCGACGGCGAAATACCGGTCCCGGTATCGGTCACCTCGATCATCAGATGATCGCCGGCCCGTTCGACACCGCGCGCCACCGCCTCGGGAATCCCGAGCTGCACGTTGCGCGTCGCAAACGTCAATGTGCCGCCGTCCGGCATGGCATCGCGCGCATTGATGGCGAGATTGACCAGCGCGGCGCCGAGCTGGCTGCGATCGACGAAGGCGAGCCAGGCATCGCGGCCGAGTTCCGTCCGGATCTCGGTCTGCGAGCCCAGCGTCTGCGTCAGCAGCCGCACCACCTCGCCGATCAGGTCGTTGACGTCGGTCCCGCCGGGCTGCAACGGCTGCTTGCGCGCAAAAGCCAGCAGGCTCGAAGTGAGCTGTGCGCCGCGATCGGCGGCATCGCTGATCAGCTTGGCGATCCCGGCAAGCTGCGGGTTGTCCTTGACGCCGTCGGCGAGGATTTCGATCGTGCCGGTGATCACCGTCAGCATGTTGTTGAAGTCATGCGCGATGCCGCCGGTCAGGCGCCCAAGCGATTCCGTCTTCTGCGCCTGGATCAGCTGCTCCTCGGCGATCCGCCGCTGGGTGACGTCCCGCACGAACGCATTGATGACATAGCCGTCGCCGCGGCGCAGCGCGTTCAGCGAAACCTCGGCGAAGAATCTGTGCCCGTCGCGATGCACCGATTCGGTTTCATAACGCATGCCCATGCCGCCGGCCGCGGTCTCCTGCAGGAAGCGGGCGACCCTCTGGCGGTGCGCAAGGCGCAGCTCGGCCGGGAAAACCAGTTCCACCACCCGCTGACCGATCGCCTCGGAGCGGGTCCAGCCGGTCAGCGCCTCGGCCTGCGGGCTCCAGTCCAGCACGATGCCATCCTGGTCGGTCTGGACGAAGGCGTCGAGCGCGGTCCTGACGATGGCCTGCGCCATCTGCTCGCTCTCGACCAGCGCCTGATGCGCGCGCCGCTGCGCGGTGACGTCATGCAGCACGGCAACCGCGCCGCGCAGATTGCCGGCCTCGTCGCGCAACGGCCGGGCGTTGGCGACGAGGCAGACGGCCGGCTCCGGACGGTGGGGTTTCACGATCAGTTCGCAATCGTCGACGTCTTCGCCGCGCAGCGCACGCGCCATGGGTGTCGCCGGGATCGGCATCTCGGTCGTACCGTCGGCAAAATAGTTCTGGAAGGTGCGAACGCCGGTGATGGTGTCAAACCCGGGCTCGACACTGTACAGCCGCCGCGCCGCGGCGTTGACGATCACGATCAATCCGCGCTCGTCGGCGACCACCACTGGATCGCGAATGCTCTCGACGGTCTTCTCGAGCAGGTTCTGCCGGCTGCCCAATTGCGCCGACAGCTCGGCGAGCGTCGCGGAAAGCCGCGCGGCCTCGTCGTTGCCGCCCGGGCCGATCGGCGCCTGCTCGCCGCGCGACAGGCCGTCCGCCGCCCGCATCAGTTGGGCCGGCTTCGACAGCTGTCTCGCAATCCTCTCAGCAGTCATCAACACCACCGCTATGGCGCCACCGGCGAGCAGAATGCCCGGCCAGCTGACGCCATGGACAAATCCCAGCGCGCACAGGAGCATGACGATGGGAAGCAGCATCCCGACCGCCAGACGGCCTGACAAATTCATCCCGACCAACTCATCGTGAGCAGTTGCACCGGAAAACGGATAAGGAAAACGATACCGGAAAGATTGTCGGGGCCGGGCAATATCGGGGGCTCGCACCTCGTTGCTTAGCCGAGTCCGGTCCGGCGAT
Organism: Bordetella parapertussis; assembly: GCA_943372075.1. Taxonomy (GTDB): domain Bacteria; phylum Pseudomonadota; class Alphaproteobacteria; order Rhizobiales; family Xanthobacteraceae; genus Bradyrhizobium. The sequence goes on from CALRXG020000185.1 coordinate 6,689, forward strand.
CCGCCACTTTCGTATCCGTATAAGTACGGAGAATACTGTGTCCCGGCGCCGCTCGATCCGGATCGGGCGCCGGATAGTCCAAGCCTCTGGTGACCGGCTGGCATATTCTGATGCCGACGCCGCATGCCGGGGAGGCATCGTTGCAGATCAACATCGTCTACGACAGCAGCGCGAACAGCGCTCCGGCCGCCTTCAAGACCGCGGTCGCTTATGTCGTGAACCTGCTCGACGCAGCCTTCACCAACAACGTCACCCTCAACATCCATGTCGGCTGGGGTGAGGTCGACGGCTCGCCGATCACTTCCAATGATCTCGGCGAAAGCGAGGAAGCCGAGGCACCGCGTTACGACTATGCGACGATCCGCGACGCGCTGATCGCTAACGGCACCGCGGCCGACCAACTCGCCGCCTTTGCGACGCTGCCGACATCGGATCCGACCAATGGCGGCGTGTTCGACATCGGCCGCGCCGAAGCCAAGGCGCTGGGCCTGATCGGTGCCAACGACACCGCCGTCGATGGCTGGGTCGGCTTCAGCACCAGTTCCGAAACCGACTGGTCGTTCAATCCCACCGCGACGCCCGGGGCCGACCAGTACTACATCGTCGGCTCGATCGAGCACGAGATCACCGAGGTGATGGGCCGCGACTCCCTGCTCGGGGTCAAGGGCGAGCACTATTCCAACGGCTGGGGCGTCCCCGACCTGTTCCGCTTTTCCGCGCCCGGTGTTCGGGAACTTGCGGCCGGCCCGGTCCACTCGACCGGCTATTTCTCGATCGACGATGGCGCGACCAGTCTCGGCAGCTGGAACAACCACATCGCCAAGGGCGACCTCGGCGACTGGGATTCCGGCTACGGCTACGGCGGTGGGCCGGGCCCGTCCGGCAACGACTCCTTCGACAACGAGAGCGATTACGGCGTCATCAACGGGATCACCCAGACTGACCTGACGTTGATGCATGTCCTGGGCTGGGATCCGTCGCTTCCGGACAACTTCGTGATCAACGGCGAGATCTACTATGTCGCCGCTGGCCAGACCGCGACCAACCTCGTGGTGCAGACGGGCGGCACGCTCGATGTCTCAGGGATCGCCGACAGCGCAATCCTGCACGGCAATGCCGAAGTGTACAGTGGCGGCGTCATCCACGGTATCACGCTCGAGTCCGGCGCCACGCTGACCGTCGACGCCGGAGGCACGGCCGACGGCGTGATCATCGCGGGCGGGCTTGCGGATTTCAACGACAGCGCCTCGACCGGCACCACCCCGATCGTGTTCGAAGGCACTGGCGGCACGCTCGAGATCGACGGACACACGGCGCCCACCAACGTCATCAGCGGGTTTGCGATCGGCGACACCATCGACTTCTATGGCGCCAACATCGGCAGCAACGCCACGGTGACGCTATTGCCCGGCAATGTGCTCGAGCTCGCCGAGCACAACAAGACATTCGATTTCCAGCTCGATCCGAACGACAATTTCGCCGGCCAGAGCTTTGGGGTCGGCGGCGACGGCTATGGCGGCACCGCGATCTATCTGCTGCCGTCGGTGCTGTCGGTGACGACGAGTGGTGCAGGCATCGCCAACGGCAACGGCGATCTCGACGCGGGTCACAGCGTGACTTTCACCCTCAACATGAGCGATGCCGTCACCGTCGACACCACGCATGGCGTACCGACCTTGCTGCTCAACGACGGCGGCGTCGCGACCTATGCCGGCGGCAGCGGCAGCGACGCGCTGACCTTCAGCTACACGGTCGCGGCCGGTGACAACGCCGCCGACCTCGCGATATCCAGCGTCATGCTGCAGGGCGCGTCGTTAACCGACGGCTACGGCCACCATGCGAGCCTCGTTGGCGCGGTCACCAATCCCGACGGCATCTTGCAAATCGACACCACCGCACCAGAGATATCGGGCATCACCGCGGCGCCGACGACCGGCATCGAGACCGCCGGTACCGGCATTGCGCTGACCCTCGGCTTCAACGAAGCCGTCACGGTGTCGGGCGGCACGCCGACGCTTGCACTCAACAATGGTGGCAGCGCGACCTATGATGCGGCCGCGACCGTAGCGCTGCACGATCCGACCAAACTCGCCTTCGACTATCTCGTCTCCGGCGGCGACAACCCGACCGCGACGCTCGCCGTGACCGGTGCCAATCTCAATGGCGCGGCCATCACCGACCTCGCCGGCAACGCCGCCGACCTCTCGAACGTGAATACGAGCTTCAATGGCCTGTCCATCAACGATGCACCGGCCTTCACGGACGCCGGCCTGACCCGCCCCGAACTGCATCTCGGCGCAGGCGGCAATATCGTGCTTGACGCCAATGCCGCCAATTTCGCGGCATCCTACGGCCTTGAATACCTCTATCTCGGCCTGCCCGCCGGCACGCCATATCCGCCGGTGGACGCCGGCAGCGGATTCCATTTGGTCTGACCGAGCTTGGCGTCATTCCGGGACGACGCGCAGTGTCGAGCCCGGAATCGATTGAGCCGCGTCCCTTGACCCTTACGCCGCGCGTCGCCGTTCACGCAACGCGTCGCCGAACGCCTCGAACAGCGCGCGGTTGATCGGATTGCGCTGCGGGTCGTATTCGGCGTGCCACTGGACGCCGAGCGCAAAGCCTGCGGCATCCGCGATGCGGATCGCCTCGATGGTGCCGTCCTCGGCGATGCCCTCGATCACGACGCGTTGGCCGGGCTCGAGGATACCCTGGCCGTGCAGCGAATTGACCCGGATGGTCTCGCGGCCAAGGATCTTGGCGAATGCGCCGCCCGGCGTGAGCGCGACGTCGTGGCGGTCGGCGAACACCACGGTGGGATCGGGATGGATCTCGCCGTTCTCGAGCCGCGGCATCCGGTGGTTCATCCGGCCCGGAATCTCGCGGATCTCCGGATGCAGCGAGCCGCCAAAGGCGACGTTCATTTCCTGCAGGCCGCGGCAGATGCCGAAGATCGGCACGCCGCGCGCGACGCAGGCCTCCGACAGCGCCAGCGCGACATCGTCGCGGGGGATGTCATAGGGCTCATGCGCGGCGCAAGGTTCGGTGTTGAAGCGGGTCGGATGGACATTGGCGCGAGCCCCGGTCAGGACCACGCCATCAACCACATCGAGCAAGGAGCCGACATCGGTGATGTCAGGAGTTCCCGCGAACATCAGCGGGACGGCACCCGAGACCTCGGCAACCGCGCGAAGGTTGCGCTCTCCGACCATCTGGACTGTGAAACGATTTTCAATGCGATGGGCGTTTCCGATCACGCCGACCACGGGCCGTCTCATTATTCAAGTCTCGCGCAATGATTCAGTTTGCGACGTTGCGGAGAGGATCATGCCTTCGAGTTCCCGCCGGATCAACTGTCTATCTCTGCACAGGTGGGCTTGCAGTCCTGCACAGGCGGGTCCAACGGGACCCAAACGGCTTCCCGGAGCCCCGAAATGCCCCACCGGGCGGCCGCTCCCCCCCACAACCGCCGGTCGGGCAGAGCGGCGCATCGCTCGCAGCTTGATCCCGGCACAATTTTCGCCAAAGACTGCCCAGGACACCGTCGCGAACAAGGAATCACCCGTGACAGACTCGGCTGACAATCGCCTGCGGGCTCGTAACGACATGGCGTGGGCGATCGCCGTCGGCGGCATCGGGATAGTGCTGTTCGCAGCCCTGCTGCTGTTCGCCTGGCAATTCGCCGCGACCATCTTCCTGCTGTTCTCAGGCATGCTGCTCGGCGTCGGCCTGAACGCCATGACCACCCTGCTCGGGCGGCTGACCGGGCTGCCGCATGCGCTGCGGCTCGCGATCGTCTGCCTCGCCTTGGCTGGACTGCTGTCCGGAATCGTGTTCCTCGGCGGTACCACCATCGCGCAGCAGGCCACGGTGCTGAGCAACACGATCAAGTCGCAGCTCGGCAGCGTCAAGGAGTTCCTTGAGCAGCGCGGTGTCGATACCAGCTATCTCGACTTCGCCAATGCCGCCGGCGAGGTGAAGCCGGAAGGTACCGCCGCGGCGACAACGCCCACGGCACCTGCAACGTCGTCGCAATCCCACGGCATCCCCGGGGCCGGCGCGCTGGCCTCCAGCGGCGGCGCCATCATCAGTCAGACGCTGAAAGTGCTGCTCGGCACCGTCAGCGTCGTCGGCAACTTCTTCATCGTGCTGTTCCTCGGGCTCGCCTTCGCGGCACAGCCAAGCATCTACCGTGCAGGACTGCTGTTCATCGCGCCGGCCAAATACCGCAGCGAAGCGACCGCCATCGTCGACCGCATCGGCGAAACGCTGGAACGCTGGCTGATCGCACAGATGATCACGATGACCGCGGTGTTCCTGGTCACCTGGATCGGGCTTGCCATCATCGGCATCCCGAGCTCGTTCATCCTCGGCATCCAGGCCGGCCTGCTCGCCTTCATCCCGACGGTCGGGGCGATCCTCGGTGGGCTGATCGTGGTCTTGGCGAGCCTCGCGACCGGATGGATCGCGGCGCTGTCCGCCTTCGTCCTGTTCCTCGGCGTCCACGCGCTGGAGAGCTACGTGCTGACGCCGATCATCCAGCGCCAGGCGCTCGACATTCCGCCGGCAACACTGTTCGCGTTCCAGATCCTGCTCGGCGTCGTGTTCGGCATCTGGGGGCTGGCACTGGCGCTGCCGCTGATGGCGATCGCCAAGGTGATGATCGACCATTTCAAGGCGGAAGATCCGGCGGCTGCGAAGGCCGCCTGAACCGCCTTAGGAGAACAGCAGCACCGTTCCCACGATCATCAGCAGCACGCCGAGCAGCATCGCGACCGGCCAGCGGCTGCTCGGTCGCTGGTAGCGGCCCTGCGCCCGCCGTTCGGCGATCAGCGCGGTCTCATACTCGTCCGAGTCCGAGAACAAGCAGGCGAAGCCGCTGCCTGCCGAAGCAGCGTCGGCTTCGAGCGACATCAGGACGGACTGCGGATTGCGGCTGCGGATCGACTCCATGCCCGAAAGCATGGGATCGAATGGTTAACCAAACATTACCTCGCTCATGCCTGGGCCGGTGACGGCTTGTGCCGCGCCGATGCGGGCAGGCCCGCGGTCTTGCGCCGCCAATTCTCCAGCGACAGCGGCAGCTCCTCCGCCGCCTCGACGCGATTGCGGCCGCCGCGCTTGGCCTGGTAGAGCGCGGTGTCGGCCGAAGCCAGCAGCACCTCGAGCTCGGTCCCGGCCGGGCCGCCGGCCACGCCGATGCTGACCGTGGTATCGACAGGACCTTCCTCGCAAACGATATCGCTGTTCTCGA
>CALRXG020000186.1:0-11903 GCA_943372075.1 Bordetella parapertussis
CCTCGACCGCCTGCCGCTTGTCCGGCACCTGGTCGGCGAGCCGGTAGCGCGGCTCGAGATTGGCGTAGATGATGCCGAGGCCGCCGACCACGATCAGCGCGAGCAGGCTGAACAGCCCGGGACGGCCGACCATGCGCACCGCGATCCAGTAGCAGAAATTGCGCAGCGCCTGCACGCCGGCATCCGCGCTCTGGAACTTGACCGCAAACAGCTTCTCATTGCGCACCAGCAGGATGCCGAACACCGGCACCAGCGACAGCACCGCGACCAGCGCGATGATGGTGGCGGCAAGCCCGGCCTCGCCGAACTTGCGGATCAGGTCGGAGTCCGAGAATTGCAGCGCGATGAAGGAAATGCCGGCCGTGCCGTGCGTCAGCACGCAGGCCGGACCGACCACCAGCACGGCATTCTTGAAGGCGGTGAACTTGTCCTGGCCCGCGATCAGCCTATCGCGCGCCGCGAATGTCAGCTGCATCGAATCGGAGAAGCTGATCACCATGATGAGCGGCGTCATCACGTTGAGGAACATGTTGAGATTGAAATTGGCCCAGCCGAGGCCACCGAGCGCGAGCAGGATCGCGATCATCGGCGGGAACGCCGCCGCCACCATGAAGGAGATCTTGCGGAAGAAGATGATGGCGATGATGCAGCCGGCGAGGATGCCGAGAATGTTGTAGGTCAGGCCGTCGCGCTCGACCGCGTTGCGGATCTCGAGCTGCATGACCGGCACGCCGGACAGCTGGGCATTGAGCCCGCTGCCGCCGAGATCGTCGGCCATGATCTTCCTGATGTCGCCGACCACCTTGCCGAGCTTGTTGCTGGCGACCACCTCGGGCTCGAGTGAGAGCACGATCAGCGCCAGCGTGCCGTCCTCAGACAGCAGCTTGCCGCGGATGATCTCGTTGCTTTTGACGGTCTCGATGAACTTGTCGTAGGCCGCGCCCTCCGGAAGCTCATTCGGGAACAGCGCCGCCGGCAGCTTGCCGGGTGCCGGCGCCTGGCGCGCGGAGAACAGCGAGACCAGGCCGCGCACGCCATCGACGAGCTGCAGGTCTGTGACCATGTCACGCAGCTTGCCGAGATTGTCGCGCTCGAGCAGCGTCTTGCCTTCGACCACGACGAGAACGTCGAACTCGGTCGCCGGGAAGCGCTTGGTCACCGCTTCATATTGCTTGTAGTCCTTGGAATCGGAACGGAACAGCTGCGACAGCGAATCGTCGATCTTGATCCGGTGCACGCCGAACACGGCGCCGATCAGCAGCAGAACGAGCACGATGCAGGACAGGATCGGCGCCCGCATCGGGATCAGGCCGAGACGCTCGATACCGAACGCGATGCTGGGTCCCGAGCGCGGCTCCTCGATCTTCTCGACGTGGACCTGACTTTCGGAGTTCTTTTCGAGCATGCCCTGTCCAGTTCTGAAACGGCTCAATTTGTCTAGCTTGGGTCTAAAGCGCGATGAGATCAGGTTGGATCCTCATCGCGCCTCAGCTCCTTGGTTTGCGCATGATCTGTTAGGAAACCGGTTCGCACTTTTTCGGATCATGCTTTAGGGGCGCGAATGAGGCGGATGGGCGCAACTGATCGGCGCTAGTCGTTGAAAACACGCGAATATTGACCGGCGCCGGTTTTACAGGTCAGGCCCTTTGCTCGCAAGCGCAGGGGTCCGGACAAATCCGCAGGGAACCGGCGATCACCAACATTAAGTATCTGATTTGTCACACCCGGGTAGCGCATTCTGTGACGATCCACCGCCGCTTTCATCCTTCAGCGCGACCCCCGTGATCTGGCGAGCGAGTCCCTCCCGCACAAGCCAGGAGATCCTGAAGGCGGCCTCCGCATAGCTCAGCCCGGCGCGGTGGATATTGGAGATGCAGTTCCGGTCAGCATCGGTGAGACCGATCCGCGGCGCAAAGGTGAGATAGGCACCGAGACTGTCCGGCGCGGACAGGCCGGGCCGTTCGCCGATCAGCATCACCAGCATGCGGGCTCCGACGATGGCGCCGATCTCGTCTCCCAGCGCGACGCGCGCGCCCGACGCCACGATGACCGGGCCCGCGTCGATCCCGTCGGCCGCAAGTCGCGGCAGCATCTGCCGGATCAACTCGACGGCATGCACATTGACCGCGGTCGGCGACAGGCCATCGCCGATCACGATTGCGCAGGAGCATGCGGTGATGGCACGACCTTCGAGCAACCGCCTCGACGCGGAATCCAGCATGCGTCCGAGATCGGGCCGGCGCAGATAGTCGCGCCGGCTGTGGGCCTGGCTCGACACCTCAGGCGCCGTGATGCCGAGGCCGGCGAGGTCGGCCGCGATCCCGCCGAGATCGAACACCGCGTGGACGGCGTCGCGGGCACGGGCATGATCGCGCGTGAAGGCGAGCAGCGCGCTGGTCGGCAGGCTGGCCCCGGACCGGCCGAGACCGACGCGCGCCGGCGTGAGCTCACGCAGATCGGCAAGCGAAGGGGACAGTGGCACCGGCGGTGTCGTCATGCTGCTATTCAGCGGGGACCGACGCCTCGCGCAGCCGGATCGAGTAGTTGGAGGCGTTCTGCCGGCCGCTGGAGGCTGCGCGCGCGAAGGTGATCAGGTGATGTGCGACCAGTGTCGCCGAAATCAGTCCTTCGATGTCGCCACGCTTGAGCCGGCCGAGCGCAAACTTCCAGAACACGCGCCGGTAATCGCCGAGCACGCCGACCTTCCAGAAGATGTTGCGCAGCATGATCAGGCCGCGCCGGATATTGGCCCAGCTCTTCATCTCAGGGCTGACCGGCACCTTGATGCGGTTGGCATAGGTGTAGTTGCACTGATGCAGATAGCGTTCGAACAGCTTCACGGGGTCGTAGGCGATCTCCATGCATTTGCGCCAGGAGCTGACGACATCCTCATAAGGCAGCAGGAACTGGACGTTGGAATCGCGGCCATCATCATCGACCAGCCGGCCAGCTTTTTCGAGCCGGTCCCACAATGGCGTCTTCGGCAGCGCCTGCAGCAGGTTGATGGTGAGCAGCGGGATCTGCGATTCCTCAACAAAGGAGAGCAGCGCGTCGGCGGTCTGGGGCTTGTCGGTATCGAGCCCCATGATGATGCCGGAGACCACCTCCATGCCGTACGAATTGATGGTGCGCACCCCCTCCAGGATCGGAACCATCATGTTCTGATCCTTGTGCATGGCCTTCAGCGCGTCGGGATCGGGCGTCTCGATGCCGACGAAGATCGTCACGAAGAAGGCTTCGCGCATCTTCTCCAGGATCTCGGGGCGCTTGGCGATGTTGAGCGTCGCCTCGCAGGCAAGGCGCGTGACATAGCCGGTTCGCTTTTGCCATTCGATCAGATGCGGCAGCAATTCGCTCGCCGCCTTGCGGTTGCCGATGAAATTGTCGTCGACGAAATAGACCGTGTCGGTCGCACCGCAGGCGCGCAGCTTGTCGAGCTCGGCGATGATCTGCTCCGGCGACTTCAGGCGCGGGTTGCGGCCATAGAGTCCGGGGATGTCACAGAACTCACACTGGTATGGACAGCCCGAGGAGAACTGGATGCTGCCGAGGAAGTACTTCTTGGTTTCGGCGAGTTCATAGGCCGGCAGCGGGAAATCCGTCATCGGCAGCCGGTCGAGGGTCTTGAGCACCACCTGCTGGTCCGGCCGGCTGGTGTCCGCTGCCAACCGCCGGATCAGCTCATTGGTGGCGTCGCCGAGCTCACCGACATGAAGGTAGTCGAATGAGGGGTAGTAATCCGGGCAGGCACTGACCGACGGCCCGCCGATCGCGACCACGAGATCGTGGTCATGCGCCCGGTGGCAGATGTCATTCATCTGCTGGCGCTGGATGTGCATACCGCTGACGAAAACGGCCTCCGCCCACTCGAAATCTTCCGCGGTCGCCGCATTCAGATTCTCGTCGACGAAGCGGACCGGCCAGTTCTCGGGAAGATATGCGGCAATCAGCAGCAGGCCCTGCGGCGGCATGAATGCCCTGACGCCGTCAGTCAGGGGGTACGAATGCTCGAAGGTGCCAAAAGACGACGTGTAGCGCGGAAAGACGCAGAGGATACGCCGTACTGTCTCTATGCGCTCAGCTCTCATCGAATGACCCCGAAGCACCCGCAAATCTAACCACGGCGCGGAACGCTGGGCCAGAAATTCTTCAACATTGTGGCACGCACCAACGTCACAACGCCGAGATAGTTGCTCTGCAGAATTTTGCTATCCCGTCAGGTCAGGAGCCTGGCAGCGAGGTCGGGCAGCCGCCCCTCATCGGCAACGAGGCGGAAGTCCTGCCCGGCGAGACCGATACGCGCCAGCCAATCGTCGAATTCGGGCGCCCGCTTCAGGCCGAACAGGTCGCGGATGTAGAGCGCATCGTGAAACGATGTCGACTGATAGTTCAGCATGACGTCGTCCGCGCCGGGCACGCCCATGATGAAGTTCACGCCGGCAGCCGCAAGCAGCGTCAGCAGGTTGTCCATGTCGTCCTGATCGGCCTCGGCGTGATTGGTGTAGCAGACATCGATGCCGAGCGGCAGGCCGAGCAGCTTGCCGCAGAAATGATCCTCGAGTCCGGCGCGGATGATTTCCTTGCCGTCATAGAGGTATTCCGGACCGATGAAGCCGACCACGCTATTGACCAGCAGCGGATCGAATGCGCGCGCCACCGCATAGGCCCGCGCCTCGCAGGTCTGCTGGTCGACCTGGTGATGGGCATTCGCCGACAGCGCCGAGCCCTGCCCGGTCTCGAAGTACATCACATTGTCACCGACCGTCCCGCGGCGCAGCGACAATCCCGCCTCGCGCGCCTCCCGCAGCAGCGACAGGTCGACACCGAAACTGCGGTTGGCCGCTTCGGTGCCGGCGATCGACTGGAACACGAGGTCGACCGGCAGCCCCTGCCCGATCAGTCCGAGCGTCGTCGTGACATGGGTCAGCACGCAGCCTTGCGTGGGAATCCCGAGCCGGGTGATGATGTCGTCCAGCAGCCGCAGCAGGGAGCCGATGACGTTCGGATCATCGCTCGCCGGATTGATGCCGATGCAGGCATCGCCCGATCCAAGCAGCAGCCCGTCGAGGATCGAGGCGGTGATGCCCTTGGCATCGTCGAAGGGGTGGTTCGGCTGCAGCCGCGTGCTCATTCGCCCGCGCAAACCGACGGTGTTGCGGAAACGGGTCGTCACCTGGCATTTCTTCGCAACCAGGATCAGGTCCTGGTTGCGCATCAGCTTCGACACGGCCGCGACCATCTCCGGCGTGATCCCGCGCGAGATCTTCCGGATCGCATCGTCGGTGGCGGCGTCCGACAGCAGCCAGTCGCGGAAGCCGCCGACCGTGAGCGAGGAGACCGGCAGGAATCCCGCAACGTCATGGCTGTCGAGGATCAGCCGGGTGACTTCGTCGTCTTCATAGGGGATGACGGGCTCATCGAGAAACTGCTTGAGCGGAACGTCGGCGAGCGCGAGCCGCGCGGCGATCATCTCCGCGGCGCTGTCGGCCGCAAGGCCGGCCAGCCGGTCGCCGGAACGTGGCGGCGACGCCTTGGCAAGCAGGAGGCGCAGATCCTCGAATGCGTAATTCGTGGCATCGATGGTGTGACGATACAGCATGGGAAATTCGCGTCGCGGACTGGGCGATGTAACCTAGCACCTCTTTGCGAAAGTCGTGCCATCGGCTTTGCCAGGCGCGTCGAGGTTGTTGATGACGCAGCCCGTCCGCATCGACCCGGGTCGCAACCCGCCGCCCCCTATCGTGCCCGGAAGCCAATATAAGACGTTGGTATCACTCGAACATTCCAACGGTTGCGACTGCAAAAAACTCGCGCGTTAAGAAATTATCCATGAAGATTTCGCATAAGCCGTAATCGGCCGAAGGTACTCCCCGGCCTCCTGGAGTGCCCTCAATGCCCACCCCCATGACGTCCTCCGTCCCGATGTCCCGGCCTCCCATGGCATCCCGATTCTCGCTTGCGGCCAGGCTCTACTCGACGTTCGCGCTGATCGCGGCGCTGACCGCGGCCATCGCCGTCCTGTCCGACTACAATGCGCGGCGCAATGCCGAGCTGACCGCGGCCGTCGATCTCGCGAGCCGCGCCGCGCTCAATGTCGAGCGGGTCAATTCGCTGGTCTATGCGGTGGTGATGGAATCCCGCGGCATCTACATGTCGACCGAACCGGCGGCGGTGAAGAAATACGGCGACGGACTGCTGGCGTTCAACGAACGCATCCTCGGCGTGGTCAGGAACTGGGAAACCCTGGTGCAGGCTGATGACGCCGCGCAGTTCGCGGTGTTCAAGAAGCGCATCGAGCAGTTCATCGAATTCCGGAAGGAGCTGGTTCGCCGCGGCATCGAGATCGGCGCCGCGGCCGGACGTGAATGGGGCGACAACGACGCCAATCGCGACGTCCGCACCGCCCTGAACAAGGATCTCGAGGCGCTCTCCAAGGTCTATGCCGAGCGCGGCAAGAAGCTGGCGCAACAGACCGACACCAACCGCATCCTGGCGCTGGTGCTGACCGGGCTCGGTGCGGCCGCCCTGATCGTGGTGGTGCTCGGCGTGCTGATCATCGCCCGTTCGGTGGCCCGCCCGCTGTCGCAGATCACGACCGCCATCAAGCAGGTCGCCGAAGGCACCGACCATGTCGAAGTGCCGCATGTCGGTCGCAGCGACGAGATCGGCGCGCTGGCGCGCGCAATCGGCGTGTTCCAGGAAGCGATGAACCGCAATCGCAGCCTGAACGCGCAAGTTATGCAGGATTCGGCGGCGCGCGACGCGCGTGGCCGACACATCGAAGGCTTCGTCGAAGCATTCCGCGGCACCATCGGCACGGTGCTCCGCGCAGTGCACGACAACGCCGCGACGATGCGGCAAACCGCGCAGACCATCGCGACTGTCGCAGCCGACGCCAACGGTCGCGCCGTGGCGGCAGCAGGCGCCACTGAACAAGCCTCGAGCAACGTCTCCGCGGTCGCGGGCGCCGCCGAGGAACTCTCGGCTTCGGTCGAAGAGATCGGCCGCCAGGTCTCCCAATCGTCCGGCGCGGTCGATCAGGCAGGCGCGCGCACCGACCGGTCGATCAGCGAGATCGAGGGCCTTGCCGCCACCACCCAGCGCATCGACGGCGTGCTGAACCTGATCCAGGCGATCGCGGAGCAGACCAACCTGCTCGCTCTCAACGCCACCATCGAAGCCGCCCGCGCCGGCGATGCCGGTCGCGGCTTCGCGGTCGTTGCGCACGAGGTCAAGGCGCTGGCCGGGCAAACCGCGAAAGCGACCGCAGAGATCGGCGAGAATGTCGGCCTGATCCAGGCCTCGACCCGCAACTCGGTGGCGGCCGTGCGCGAGATCGGCCAGGCCGTCCGCGAGATCAGCAACGTCACCGCGAACATCGCCAGCGCGATCGGCCAGCAGGACGCGGCGACGCGCGAAATCTCCGCCAACGCGCAGATGGCCGCCCAGGGCAATGAAATCCTGGTGACCAATGTCGGCTCGCTCCGCGACGATCTGGACCAGACCAGCAAGGCGGCGGAATCCGTGCTGGCAGCGTCGAACGATCTGACGTCTACCGCCGAGACCCTGTCTCGCGAGGTCGAGCAGTTCTTCCGCAACCTGCGCAGCGACGCGGCCTGAAGGTCTGCCGCGGACCGGCAGCCGCGTGCGTCACCCGACGCGGCGCGGTTAATGCTTCCCTAACATCGACGCATAATTTGCAGGCGGTTCGGGCCGGCTTTCTCAATTTGATACCCCCATAAGGGCTGACAAAGCGCGGGGGGCGCGGGAATTGGGAAGCAGGTCATGAACGGGCTGTTGCCACGGCCGAGAGCGGTACCAACCAAGCGGCTGCTGGCCCTTGGTATCGGCCTCGTCGTGAGCTTCTCGGCGATCTGCCTGTCGATCCTCTGGGAGCTGGCGCAGAAGGATTTTCAGCATGCGAAGGAAGGCGCGACCAATCTCGTGGCGTCCATCGCAAGCGAGATCGACCGCAATATCGAACTCTACGACCTGTCGCTGCAGGCCGTCGCCGATGGCATCAAGCTGCCGGAGATCGGCAGCATCAGCCCCGAGCTCCGCCAGGTGGTGCTGTTCGACCGCGCGGCGACCGCCAAGGATCTCGGCTCCATTATCGTGCTGAACGCCGCCGGCGACGTCACGCTCGATTCCCGGACCTTGACGCCACGGCGCGCAAATCTTGCCGATCATGATTTCTTCCAGGCTCATCGGGCGCGATCGGATGCCGGCCTGTTCATCAGCCCGCCCTGGATCACCCAGGAAGGCGAGTATCTGATCAGCCTGAGCCGGCGCATCAGCAACAGCGATGGCTCCTTCGCCGGCGTGGTCGCAGGCAGCATGCGGCTGAGCTACTTCCACAACCTGTTCCGGAAGCTGAACTTCGGCGCCGACGACAGCATGGTGTTGTTCAATACCGACGGCGCGATCCTGATGCGCGCGCCGTTCGAGATCGAGCGCATCGGACAAAGCATCAAGAATTCTCAGACATTTCGCTTGCTGCCGCGCCAGCAATCGGGCTCATACACATCGAAGTCGATCGTCGATCACGTCAATCGGCTTTATGTCTTCCAGCAGGTCGGCAATCGCCCCCTTGTCATCGCCGAGGGGCTCGCGCTCGACGGCATCTATGCGGATTGGTGGCAACAGCTCTGGTTGACCGGCATCGTGGTGACCGCGCTCGGCGGCTTTTCGATCGTGCTGATGTTCTACCTGTTGGCCGCGCTGAAACGGCGAGCCGCCGCCGAAGGCCAGCTCGCGCACCTCGCCAGCACCGATGCACTGACCGGCCTCGCCAACCGGCGCCGGCTCGACGATACCCTTGACGGTGAATGGCGTCGCGGCTTGCGTGCGAAGGCGTCGGTCTCGCTTCTGATGATCGACGTCGATCATTTCAAGGCCTTCAACGACACCTACGGGCATCAGGCCGGCGACGCCGTGCTCGCGACCGTGGCGCGGTGCATCGCAGCCAGCACCAAGCGCGCCACCGATCTCGGCGCACGCTATGGCGGCGAGGAGTTCTCGGTGTTGCTGCCCGGCATCGGCAAGGCGGGCGCCGTGGAAGTTGCCGAACAGATTCGCGCCAAGCTGACCGCCGCGCGCGAGGCCGAGCCTGAACTGCCGACCGTCAGCATCGGATTGTCTTGCCTCGTCCCCGACCATGAGCGCACGTCACGCGATCTGCTCAAGGCCGCGGATCTTGCGCTCTATCAAGCCAAGCGCGAAGGCCGCGACCGCGTCATCGTCAGCCCGATCGGGTGGGACAAGTCCGGCAAGCGCCAGGTCGCCTGATCGAGGTCGTGGCGGCGCGAGCACGCGTCCGCCCGCCCCGCCTCACTCCACCGGCAGCACATCGACCGCGACGGCAAGCTTCTGCTTGCGTGCGCCGACGATGACGCCGTCGACCGGCGAGACGTCGGCGAAGTCGCGGCCGATCGCGAGAACGACGTGATCGTTCGCGATCATGAGATCGTTGGTCGGATCGAACCCGACCCAGCCGAGTTCGCCACCGCACCAGACCGATACCCAGGCATGGGTTGCGTCCACGCCCTGCAGCCGCGGCTGGCCCGGCGGCGGGATGGTGCGCAGATAGCCGCTGACATAGGCCGCGGGCAGACCGAGCCCACGGAGTCCCGCGATCATCACATGGGCAAAATCCTGGCAGACACCGTGGCGCTTCTCGAACACGTCGCGCAGCGGCGTCGAGATCACGGTCGCCTTGGGATCGTATTTGAAGTCGGTCCGAATCCGCCGCATCAGGTCGGCCGCACCGGCGAGGATGCCGCCGCCTGGCGAAAAGCTCGCGGACGCATAGGCCGTCACCGGCCGCAACACTGGCACCAGCGCGCTGGCAAAGACGTAGCCGACCGGCGAAGCGGCATCGAGGCTCGACGCCTCGAATGCCCGATCGCGTACGCTCTCCCAGGCCGGGCTCGCGGCGTCACGCGCCGGTGGCTGCCGCTCCACCGAGACCCGTGAGCGAGCGTCGATGCGCAGACTGCGATGCGCGGTCTCGATCAGGACGCTTTCGGTCAGCGTGCCGAAGAAGTCGCGCCGCGCGGTGCGCTCGGCGGGCTTGGGACGGATATCGACCGCATGCGAGATCAGCCGCTGCCCGTCGCCGCTGATCGGCTCCAGCCGCAGCGCGCAGCGCGCGAAGCTGACCTGGGTCTCGTAACTGTAGGTCGTGACGTGACGGATATCGTAGATCACGCCAGCCCCGTAAGCTTCTCCGGCCGGCTGGCGTTCGGTCCATGCGGGAAGTAATGCAGCCCGATTGCATCGGAAAGGCTGAGCAGATCCTGCTCCAGCGCGAACAACGTCTTGACGTCGAGGCGGCCGGCTTCGGCCGTCGTCAACATGGCCTCGAGCGCGACCGCGAGCCGCTGTGGCCGCTCGATCAGGCCATGCTCCTTCAGGCTCGGCAACGCGGCGATATGTTCATTCAGCGCGGCGACCTGGAATGCGACCGAGCGCGGATTGAAGGGATCGAGCACCGCCAGATCGCGCACCGGCGTCAGCAGCGGCTGCACCAGATAGCGCGAGCGGTAGGTGATCTGGCAGTCGACCAGCGTGAGCAGGATGTCGAGGTCCTCGTCACCGGCTTCGTCATAGGCGAATTGACGGGCAAAGCGCGTGGTGTTGATGGCGCGCTCGGCGCGGCGGCCCATCTCGAGGAAGCGCCAGCCGGCGGCGCGGTTCATGTTCTCCTGCGCGAGGCCGGCGAAGCTTGCGAGCTCCTGCAAGGTCAGTTCGGCGGCGCTGACGACGCCGTCATCGTCGTGAACCTCGATCGCGAGCCGATCGGCCATCTCGGTGATGACCTGCCACGCATCGGGCGACAGCCGCTCGCGCAAGCCCGTGGCCGTGCGCTGCGCCGATCGCACCAGCGACAGCGCCGAGCCGAATTTCTCCTCGCTCTGCAGCGCTTCGAGCGCGACCTTGGCGGGGTTGGCGCGCGCGGTCTGCGAGGCCGCGCCCCAGGCCACCAGCATGCGCTGGATGCGCTCGGCAGAATGCATCGTCGGTGCGGCGCCGGTCGCATTCGCCCGCGCCTGATCGCGCAGCGGCGTGCACAGCGCACGGATCAGGCGGATGGTGGCCTCGGCGCGTTCCAGATAGCGGCCGAGCCAGAACAGATTGTCGGCGGCGCGGCTCGGCAGCACACCGGCGATACGACGGATGCGGACGGTGTCGACCGCGGGCAGCAAGGTCGATGTCGCAACCGCCTTGTCGGAGACCACCCAGACGTCGGCGGACACCGCGCCGTCACCCATCGATACCGCGCGCGCGTCGGCCCGATCGGCGATACGGCAGAAGCCGCCGGGCAGCACCGTCCATCCGTTCGGCGTCGCCGCCGCGAACACCCTGAGCACGAAGGGACGCGGCGCGATCCGGCCGTTCTCCCACACCGGCGTCGTCGATAGCCGCACCAGCTCCTGGCCGACATAGTCGATGCCGCGGTGACTGATCGCATCCCTCAGGCGGTCGCGGTTCATCGCCGACAATTCGCTAGGCAGCACCGGACCATTGCCCGGAAAATCCGCGACACCGCGGCCATAGGCGCCTTCGATCGCGAACTCGTCGAGCCGCGACAGCACCTGTTCGCGGGCGGACTTCTGGCCGCACCACCAGGTCGCGATGTGCGGCATCATCAGGTCTTCGGAGAGCAGGCGTCGGCAGAGATTGGGCAGGAAGCCGAGCAGCGCCCTCGCCTCCAGCACGCCGGAGCCTGGCATGTTGGCGACCACGACGCCGCTCTTGCGCAGCACCTCGACGAGACCCGGCACGCCGAGATAGGAGGAGGCATCGAGCTCGAGCGGATCGAGCATGTTGGAATCGACCCGCCGCAACAGCACGTCGAGCCGCTTCAGCCCGGCCACGGTGCGGATGTGGATGCGGTCGCC
>CALRXG020000187.1:0-11887 GCA_943372075.1 Bordetella parapertussis
GGCCGCCTACGCCGCGGCCGAGGCCGCCAACAAGGAAGCCGGCTCGCTGCGCAACCAGTGGACCACCACAGCTTCGACGCTCGCCGCCGCAAAAAAGGCCGGTGAGGCTGGTGATTTCGACACCGCGGTCGCCCAGGCCAAGGAGGCCGAGGCGCTGGCAAAGGCATCGATCTTCCAGGCCACCAGCGAAAAGCAACGCTGGAAAGACATGGAAGTTCGTTGACCCCCTAGGAGTTAGGGAAGCACGGGCGGAAGGGTTCCCTCCCCCCTTGCGGGGGAGGGTTAGGGAGAGGGGTAAGCTGCACGGGCGGTGTTCGTGGCTTACCCCTCTCTCCAACTCTCCCCCGCAAGGGGGAGAGAGCCCTACCACCGCCCGCTTGGCTTCGAACCGAATGCCGTGAGAGTAATGATCATCCGCCGCCGGGATTTCCTGAGAGCGACCGCCGCCGCAACGCTGACGGCCGGCCTGCCTCGTTTTGCGCGCAGCGCCGACACCGCGAGCGTCTACGATCTCGAACGCTTCGGCAATGCGCGCATCCTGCACACGACCGACACCCATGCGCAGCTGAAGCCGGTGTTCTTCCGCGAGCCCAGCGTCAATCTCGGCGTCGGCGCGATGGCCGGCCAGCCGCCACATCTGGTCGGCAAGGCGTTCCTCGATCGCTTCGGCATCCGGCCCGACAGCGCCGACGCCTACGCCTTTACCTGCGTCGAGTTCGAGAAGGCCGCCGCCCGCTTCGGCCGGCTCGGCGGCTTTGCGCATCTGAAGACGCTGGTCGACAAGCTGCGCGCCGATGTCGGCGACAAGCGTTCGATCCTGCTCGACGGCGGCGACCTGTGGCAGGGCACCGGGCTTGCCAACGCCATGAACGGCGCCGACATGGTGGAGGCCGCCAACCTGCTCGGCATCGAGGCAATGACCGGGCACTGGGAGTTCACCTATGGCGAGCAGGTGCTGCGCGACAATCTCTCCCGCTTCAAGGGCGAGTTCCTGGCGCAGAACGTGTTCCTGACCGAGGAAGCCGCATTCAACGACGCCAAGGCGTTCGATCCTGCTTCGGGCCGCGTGTTCAAGCCGTCCATCATCAAGGAGATCGGCGGCCATCGCATCGCGATCATCGGACAGGCCTTCCCCTACGTGCCGATCGCCCACCCCAAGCGCTTCACGCCGGACTGGACGTTCGGCATCCGCGACGAGGAGCTGCAAAAGCTCGTCGACGGCCATCGCAACAACGACAAGGTCGAGGCGGTGATCCTGCTGTCGCACAACGGCATGGATGTCGATCTCAAGCTGGCGAGCCGCGTCACCGGCATCGACGTGATCCTCGGCGGCCACACCCATGACGCGATTCCGCTGCCGATCACGGTGACCAATGCCGGCGGCGTCACGCTGGTCACCAATGCCGGCTCCAACGGCAAGTTCATCGGCGTGCTCGATCTCGAGCTTACCAAGGGCAAGGTCGCCAATCTGCGCTACCGGCTGCTGCCGGTGTTTGCCGAGCTCCTCAAGCCTGATCCGACGATGCAGGCGCTGATCGACAAGATGCGCGACCCGCATGTTGAGGAATGGAACGACAAGCTCGGCACCGCCGACCGACTGCTTTACCGCCGCGGCAATTTCTCCGGCACCGTCGACCAGCTGATCTGCGACGCGCTGCTGAACGAGCTCAACGCCGAGATCGCGCTGTCGCCCGGCTTCCGCTGGGGCCTCACCGCGCTCGCCGGCCAGCCGCTGACCATGGAAGACGTGCTGGCGGAAACCGCGATCACCTATCCGGAGACCTACGTCGCCACTATGACCGGCAGCCAGATCAAGGACGTGCTGGAAGACGTCTGCGATAATCTGTTCAACGTCGACCCTTATTATCAGCAGGGCGGCGACATGGTGCGTGTCGGCGGCCTCGCCTACACCTGCGCACCGGGCGAAAGCGCGGGAAAACGCATCTCCGAGCTCAAGCTTCGCAACGGCAAGCATCTCGAAGCCGGCAAGCACTACAAGGTCGCGGGCTGGGCTTCGGTCAACCAGCAGAGCGGCGCGCCGGTCTGGGATGTCGTGGCCAAGCATTTGCGCTCCGGCCGGCCGCCGAACCGCGACGAGCCCGGCGTGACGCTGAAGGGCGTCGACGACAATCCAGGCATCACGAGGCTCGGATGACGCGGCGCGCGCTGATCGCAGCACTCGCCCTGGCGGCGCTCGCGCTCGCAGCGCCGCCGGCCCGCGCCCAGCTCGCGCCATTGCAGGACAAGCCGTTCGCCGAGCACAAGGTCGTGCTGCAACTTTCCGACAACGATCCGAAGAAGCAGGGCCTCGTCATCAGCGTCGCCAACAATCTGATGAAGCACTACGACCCGGACAAGGTCGCGGTCGAGATCGTGGCCTTCGGCCCGGGCATCGAGCTATTGAAGCCGGACAATCCGAACCGCAAGCTGGTCGAGAGCCTGGTCGCGCAGGGTGCCCGGGTCGACATCTGCCTCAACACCGTCGATACGATCGAGCGCGACACCGGCAAGCGGCCGGACTACATCGCCGCCGCGACCCCGGTTCAGGTCGGCGTCGCGCAGATCTTGCTCCTCACCGAAAACGGATACACGCTGGTGAGGCCCTAATGGCTCCGCCGTCATTGCGAGCCAACGGGTCGCGCGAACGCGCGCCCGATGATAAACTCCGCGAAGCAATCCATGTTTCGCCGCAAGGATAGAATGGATTGCTTCGTCGCTTCGCTCCTCGCAATGACGAGGTGAGAGTGTCGGTCATGCTGAGAGGTCCTGCCATGCTTCGCCGTCTCGCCACCGCCGCCCTGCTCGCGCTCGCCGTCACATCCAGCCCGCTGGCCGCCGACAAGCCGCATCGCATCGCGATCCAGGTCGACCAGAACGACCCGCAGATCATGAATCTCGCGCTCAACAACGCGACCAACGTAATCGAATACTATCGCGCCAAGAACGAAGACGTTGAGGTCGACATCGTCACCTACGGCCCCGGCCTGCACATGCTGCGCAGCGATACCTCGCCGGTGCAGGACCGCATCAGGCGGCTGAAGGATCTCGTCTTCCCCGGCAAGATCCAGTTCTCCGCCTGTAACAACACCAAGCAGGGCATGGAGAAGGCCGAGGGCCACGCGATCTCGGTCGTCCCCGACGCCACCATCGTACCGTCGGGCGTGGTGCACCTGATGGAGCTACAGGAGCAGGGCTGGAGCTATGTCCGGCCGTAACCTGGTCGCTGCATCCATGCTCGCAGGCGATCCGGGGATGGATTTACTTTGAATCGACCCTATCTATGGAATAATCTCCTCCAGGAGAGTCGGTCCATAGAATGGGTAAGCCGTCATGATCTTTCGCCAGCTGTTCGACAGCGTGTCCGGCACCTACAGCTATCTGCTCGCGAGCCGCGCCGGCGGCGAGGCGCTGATCCTCGATCCGGTGCTGGAAAAGGCCGACCGCTATTGCAAGCTGTTGCAGGAACTCGACCTCCG
Source organism: Bordetella parapertussis (assembly GCA_943372075.1). Lineage (GTDB taxonomy): Bacteria > Pseudomonadota > Alphaproteobacteria > Rhizobiales > Xanthobacteraceae > Bradyrhizobium. The sequence continues at coordinate 3,477 of CALRXG020000187.1, forward strand.
GCTGGTCAAGGCCGTCGATACCCATCTGCACGCCGATCACGTCACCGGCCTCGGCGAGCTGCGCGACCGCACCCAGTGCATCACCATCATGGGCGAGCAGAGCAAGGCCGACGTGGTCTCGATGCGGGTCTCCGACGGCGACAAGGTGACGATCGAGGGACTTTGCCTCGAGGCGATGTACACGCCCGGCCACACCGATGATTCCTACAGCTATCTGATGGGCGACCGCGTCTTCACCGGCGACACGCTGCTGATCCGCGGCACCGGCCGCACCGACTTCCAGAACGGCAGCGCGCGGGCGCAGTATGATTCGATCTTCAACCGCCTCTTGAGGCTGCCGGAAGAGACCATGGTGTTCCCCGCGCATGACTACAAGGGCGACACCGTCTCCACCATCGGCGAGGAGAAGCGCTACAATCCGCGGCTGCAGGTCAAATCGATCGACGACTATGTCGAGCTGATGAACAACCTCCATCTGCCGAACCCGAAGATGATGGACGTCGCGGTGCCCGCCAACATGCATGTCGGCCTGCACCAGGACGAGCTTGCCAAGCAAGGCCTCGCGCTCAACGCGCGCGATGCCATCGCAAGCCTCGGCCGGCCCGATGTGCTGCTGGTCGATCTGCGCGAGAGCGGCGAGCGCGCCAAGCACGGCATGCTCGCAGGCGCGCTGCACGCGCCCTATCCCGGAATCTGCGCCACCCTGCAGCCCGGCGGCATGCTGCGCGAAGTCGCCGCCGCGACCGGCCGCCGCGTCGTGTTCTTCTGCGCCTTCGGCGAGCGCTCCGCAATGGCCGTGGCCGCCGCGAAGAAAGCCGGACTGACCAACACCGCGCATATCGAGGGCGGCATTGATGCCTGGAAGAAGGCGGGCGGGCCCGTGGTGATGGGATAGCTCGCTCCCGTCATTCGAGCGAAGCGAAGCAATCCATTCCTCCGCTTGCTGCGACATGGATTGCTTCGTCGCTTCGCTCCTCGCAATGGCGATGCCAAAACTCACCGCGTGACGCGTTTGAGCTCCGCCGTCAGCCGGTCCAGCGCATCCGCCAGCATCACGCCGCCGCACACGGTCAGCCGCTCAGGCAGCACGATGCGCTTGCTCTCCGGATAGAAGCGCTCCAATGCCGGATGCAGCAGGAAGGCGCGGCCCTCGTCCTCGGCGCGATCGCCGGCCTCCGACACCAGGATGAAATCCGGCCGCAGTTTGACGATCGCCTCCAGCGAGGCAAATCCGCCGGCGCCGAGACCGAGCTCGCCGGCGGCATTGGTGAGACCCGTCGCCATTAGCAGCGAACTGATCAGGCTGCTGTCGCCCGAGACGAAGCCGCGCCGCTCCAGCGGCAGCACGCGATAGCGATGCGCGCTCGCCACTGCCCGCGCCCGCGCGATGGCCGCGTCGAGCCGCGCGATCTCGGCCTGCGCACGATCCGGATGTTGCAACACGTCGCCCATCGCACGGATCTGCTCCTTCACCGCGTCCAGCGTGCGCGGCACGGTGAATTCGACGAGGTGCAGCCCCTTCGCCTTCAACAGGTCGCGTGTCGCGCGCTTGTCGAACAGGCTGACCACGACGAGATCGGGCTTGAGCAGCAGCACGTCCTCGGCGCCGCCGGACAGCAGCGGATAGTTTCGCGCCTTCTCCGCGGCCCAGGATTGCCAGGCATCGCGGGCGAAGCGGCTGAGCCCGACGATCTGGTCGGGATCGGCCAGCGACAGCACCAGCTGGTCGCTACAGACATTCATCGAAACGACGCGCGGTCCGGCGGCGGACGCCGCGCTGACCGACATGAGCCACGCCACGGCCGCCGAGACTGCGAGCCACCGCATCCTCATCAGACATCCGCCCACGGCACGATCACCGCTTCGCGATTAAACTCCGCGCGAAAGGCGCTGACCCGGAACACGCTCGCCAGAACGCGCTCCGACAGCGCCGCGTCGGGCGCGCCTTGCGCCGCCAGCCGTCCCTCCGACAGCACCAGCACATGATCGGCAAAGCGCGCAGCAAGGCCGAGATCGTGGGTCACGACGATCACCAGCACGCCGGTGTCGGCGACGTTGCGCAACTTCTGCATCACGTCGATCTGGTGGCGGGGATCGAGCGAGGCGGTCGGCTCGTCGGCGAGAATGACCGGCGCCTCCACCGCAAGCACCCGCGCCAGCGCGACCCGGCTGCGTTCGCCGCCGGAGAGTTCGGTGACGCGGCGATCGCTGAACTCCATGACGTCGACCGCCTGCATCGCCCGCAGCACCGCGTCCATGTCCTGCGGCGACAGCCGCGCCGGATCGGTCGCGCCATGCGGATAGCGGCCGAGCGCGACGACATCCCGCGCCGGCAGCGGCCAGTGCACCAGATGGCCCTGCGGCAGATAGGCGAAACGCTTCGCGCGCTCGCGCAGCGGCAGCGCCGCCAGCGCGTCGCCGCCGATCCTGATCTCGCCATCGGACGGCATCAGCCCGGCGAGCGCGCGCAGCAGCGTGGTCTTGCCGGCGCCGTTCGGCCCGACCAGCGCCACCAGATGGCCTGACGCCAGCGACAGCGAGACATCGTGCAGCACCTTGCGGCTACCGAGCGACGCGTTGAGCGCGGTGGCGGAGAGCAGCGTCATGCCACGCCTCCACCAAGCGCGCGGCGTTCGCGCATGATCAGATAGAGGAAGAACGGCACGCCGATGATCGAGGTCAGCACGCCGACCTTGATGTCCGAGGTGGAGGGGATGATACGCACCGCGATATCGGCGGCGAGCAGCAGTGCCGCGCCGGTGAGCGCGCTCGGCACCAGCAGCCGCGCCGGATCGTGGCCGATCACCGGTCGCATCAGATGCGGGGCGACGAGCCCGATGAAGCCGATCGTGCCTGTCACGGCGACCGCGCCGCCGACGCCGAGCGCAACGCCGGTGATGACGAAGAGCCGCAACCTCCCGACATCGACGCCGAGACTTTGCGCAGCTTCCTCGCCGAGCGTCAGCGCGCGGAACGCGCTGGCCTGGCTCAACAGGATCGCGGCGCCCGCGACGATGAACGGCAGCGCCAGCGCGACGTGCTGGAAGCTGCGGTCCTCCAGCGAGCCGAGCAGCCAGAATGCGATCTCCAGCACCACGAACGGATTGCTGGAGAGGTTCATCACCAGCGCCGTCGCGGCTCCCGCAAAGCTCGAGATCGCAAGCCCCGCGAGGATCAGGATCAACAGCCCGGCATTGCGTCCGGCAATCGCAAGCAGCGCGAACACCGAGCCGAAGGCGGCGATGATCGCCACCACCGGCAGCGCGTAGGAGCGCACATCGGCCAAGCCCAGCGCGATCACCAGCACCGCGCCGAACGCCGCCGATTGCGGCGCGCCGAACAGCGACGGCGAAGCCAATGGATTGCGCAGCAGGCCCTGCAATGCCGCGCCGGACAGCCCAAGGATACCGCCGATCGCGAACGCCAGGATGGTGCGCGGCAGGCGGATCTCGCGCACGATCACCTGTGCGACGTCGCTGCCGCCGCCGAACAGCGCCTCGATCACCGCAAGCGGCGACAGCCGCACCGGACCGACGCCGAGCGAGACCACCAGCAGCAGCGCCACGAGCGCGAGCAGCGCCGCGGTGGCGCTCCACCGGCGCCGCGCCGCGACCTCGGCCGCCAAGGCAAAATCCTGCACGCTCATCCAATCATGCTCTTACAGCGATCGCCGTGGCAGACAAGCGACACTCGACAAAAACCGTGACCGCCTCGCCCTCGCCCGGCGTCCGCCGGATTGACATTGCTGCCCGGCCGAACGCTAGTTGAACATGACGGTTCTTTAATGAGATGAAAAGGGAATGCGGTGCGGGGAAACCTCCCCAATGCCGCGGCTGCCCCCGCAACTGTATGCGGTGAATCCTTCGTCAGATGCCACTGGGAAACTCGGTCCTGGGAAGGCGACGAAGGGTAACGACCCGCGAGCCAGGAGACCTGCCGTCAGCCGTGGTCACACGCGACGATGCCGGTCGGGGAGTACAGGCATGAGCTTCACCGGATGCCGCGAGTGCAATGGTGAAACTGGGTTCGCGGTGACGTGCCACTGACGTCATTCCGAGGCCGCTCTTTATGTTTTCCTTCCCTTCCCATCGGCGCCGCCGCGCGCTTCTGCTCGCGTCGACGATGATCGCCCCTGCAATCGCCGCCTCCGCCGCGCAGGCGCAGCAAGTCCCGCCTCCCGATCAACTCCCGGCCGTCGAGGTCGCCAAGCCGAACGACCAGAACGTCACGCGCGCCAAGCCGGCCGCCGACGAAGCGCCGGCGCCGCGCCGCCCGGCGCCGGGCACCTCCCAGGGCAACAATGCCGGCAGCGGTGCCGGATCGAATTCGACCGGGACGGCACCGACCACCGGAACAGGCGGCAACGGCGGCGGACGCCAGTTCGCCGGCATCGTCGGCTCATCCTCGACCGTGATCACGGCCGACGACATCGCGCATTCGCCGGTGCAGTCGCTGCCCGATATCCTCGCACAGGTGCCCGGCGTTCAGCTGCAAACCCCCTATGGCGGGCCGAACGGCGCCAAAACCTCGGTCGACCTGCGCGGCTTCGGCGCATTCGCCTCCGACAACACCCTGTTCCTGCTCAATGGCCGCCGCCTCAACGACGTCGACAAGGCCGGCTTCGACCTCACCACGATCCCGCTCGACTCGATCGAGCGGATCGAGATCACGCGCGGCAACAGCGGCGCGGTGCTCTATGGCGACAACGCGGTCGGCGGCGTCGTCAACATCATCACCAAGACCGGCGCCGGCGGCCCGCCGGCCACGATCAGGGCCGAGGGCGGCGTCGGCTCGTTCAATACGCGGATGGCTGCGATCTCCGCAGCACTCAATTCGGGGCCGTGGTCGACCTCGTTCTATGGCAACGGCATCAAGTCCGACGGCTACCGCGTCAACAACGCGCTCGACCAGCGCAACGCGGTCGGTAACGTCAACTACAACACGTCGGACCGCTCCGCCTTCCTGACCGTCACCGGCAGCGACCAGAAGCTTGGTCTCCCCGGCGGACGGCTGGTCGATCCGTCGATCGGCGTCAACGAACTGCTCACCGATCGCCGCGGCGCCGCCACGCCGTTCGACTACGCCAACCAGCAGACATCAAGCGTCACCGCCGGCTTCACCAAGACGTTGATGAACGGCGTCGACCTGATCGTCGACGGTGGCTGGCGGCAGCGTGACACCCAGAGCGGCTTCTTCGGCACCGTGCCGACCATCAGCTTCGCCTCGACCTACAATGATGCGGCGTTGCAGACATGGTCGATCACGCCGCGGCTCAGCATCAAGAACGCGGCCTTCGGAATGCCGTCGACGATCCTGACCGGCATCGACTATTACGATTCGACCTTCCGCGAGGCCCGCGGCGCCTACCAGGGCGTCGACCCCTACCACACCTACAATATCGAACAGCAGACCGTCGCCGGATACTGGCAGCATACGCTGGGACTGCTGCCGACCACCGACTTCTCCTATGGCGCGCGCGTCCAGAACACCAGCGTCTCGGCGCGCGACCGCTACGACCCGAATGCGCCGTTCGCGTTCGATACACAGGCGGCTCCGCTCGACAGCAACGAGACGCAATTTGCGGCGCATGTCGGCGTCGAGCATCGCTTCACCGACACCTTCTCGGTGTTCGGCCGCGCCGCCCGCGCCTTCCGCACCCCCGATGTCGACGAGCGCGTCGCATCCGGCCCGTCATTCGATCCGGTGACGTTCGCCCCGATCCCGCAGAATTTCCAGCTCAAGACCCAGACCTCGGAGGACGTCGAGGGCGGCTTCCGCGTCAAGACCAATCGCTTCCAGGTCCAGACCAGCGTCTACCTGATGGATCTCGAGAACGAGATCCATTTCAACCCGGTGCTGTTCTACAACGTTAACCTCGATCCGACCCGCCGCTACGGCTCCGAGACCAGCGCCTCGCTCAAGGTCAGCGACACCGTGACCCTGCGCGGCGGCATGGCGGTCACCCGCGCCGTCTTCCGCGAAGGCATGTGGGCCGGCAACGACGTGCCGCTGGTGTCGCGCTACACCGGCAATCTCGGCATCACCTGGAATATCTGGCAGAACTACCTGGTGTTCGATGCCACCGCGCGGGCCTGGAGCTCGCGCGTCATGGACAACGACCAGGCCAACACCCAGGGCCGGATTCCCGGCAACGCCACCGCCGACATCAAGCTGAGCGGGCAAGTCGATCGCTTCTTCTGGTCGCTCAGCGTCAACAACCTGTTCAACGCGCTGTACTACGACTACGCCATCGCGAGCTCGTTCACGGCAGGCCGCTTCTCGGCCTATCCGCTGCCCGGCCGCACTTACATGGTGAAGGCCGGCGCGACGTTCTAGGCATGCTCGGACAAAGAGCGGCGCGGGGTGTGATCTCGCCGCGCCGTCTCCTCACATGACGAGCGCCCACGAACTGGGGTAGAATTCCTGCGACTGATTTGACCCGCGCAGGGGAAACGCATGGGCAAGGCCGGGAAGCAGGACAAGAGCGGCAGCAAGCCTGACGACAAGGCGAAGAAGCCTCCGCCACCCGCGGCGCCGCCGAACGACGAGTCCTACGAGGATGGCGACATCGCCACGCCGAAGCTCGATCGCTACGGCAATGACGACGAGCCGTTGTAGGGCGCTGCCGCGAGACTTTATCCACCGTCCCCCAGGCAAGCCACCGGGTCGGCGCGAAGCGCTGCCCGATGACAGTATCCGCGTGACCCGGGACCGATGACCACCGATGGTGATGGCTGAGATCGGCTGGAGCCACAGTTCGATCGACGGTCAGCTGCGGTGGTTATGGGTCCCGGCCTTCGCCGGGACGACGTGTCGAGAGATCGTGCATAAAATCTTCCCCCTCGATCGTCCTGATACTCGCGCGATCGAGCAGATGCGCGCCGAAGCCGCCGCGCGCCAGCGATGAGGCGATCGGCGGCGACGCCAGCAGCAGCGCCGTCGTCATCGCCACCGGCACGGCCGAAGGCCAATCCAGCCGCACCGGCGTCAATTCCTCGGAGCTGCCGCGATAGAGGCCCTTGCCCGCAGCGATGCGGCCGCATTCCCGGATCAGGTCGCGCCGCGTTCCGTCGCGGGACGCACTGCCGAGCAGCGCCTGCATCGCCAGATGGGTCCGCACCCCGGCGCGGCTGTCGGGCAGCGGCGCCGGGGTCTCGCCGAGCGAGACGCGCAACAGCAGATCGACCAGATCAGTGCCGGCGCGATAGCCGTTGACGGGCTCGACCAGTCGCGGATTGCAATCGATCAACAGCGGCGTTGCGCTGTCGAGCGGCATGATGACGTCGACCGAGAGCGCGCCGTGCCAGCGAAGATGCGCGCCAATGGCCTCGAGGCTGGCGCGGATCGCCGGCCGGCTCACGCTCTCCTTGATCGCCTCGCCACCGCCGACGCCGGCCGCGACCTGCCGATAGGCGTGGAAGCCGACAAGGGCACCGCGGCAGAACACCGACTGGGCCTTCTCGACTGTGCCGGTGATAAAATCCTGCGCCAGCACCTCGCCGGCGAAATCGCCCGACGATTCGAGATCGTAGAGCGCGCGATTGAGATCGCCGGCATCGCGCACGAACCAGATGCCGCGGCTGGCGGTGCCGACCGAGGTCTTGACCACCGATGGAAACCGGATCGCCGCGCGCAGCTCGTCGGCCGAGGTCACGATCCGGGTCGGCGGCTGCGGCAGGCCGAGCCGGTCGAGCAGGCGGCTGAAGCCGGCCTTGCCGTGCACCGCGCGATAGCTTTCGAAGTCCGGCAGCGCGAGGCCGGTGCGCACCTTCAGCCGGGCCTCGGATCGCGCGAACAGGAAGCCCTGTTCATGGGTCGGCAGCAGCACATCGAAATGCCGCGACGCCAGCAGGCGCTCGACGAAGCCGAGGTAGCCGGCGGGATCCGACCGCAGCGGCGGGCAATGGTGATATTTGCGGACGAAGCGGGAATAGCGCGCCAGGCACCAGCGCGCCGGATCGCAGATCTCGACATGATGGCCTGCCAGCCCCAGGATCGTGATCGCCTCGCGGCTGGAGGTGCTGGAGCCCTCCGACACAAGCACCCGGAGTGGCGTTCTGGCGTCGATCATGGCCGATCATCCCTGCGCGGCCACAATTTGTCGCTGCATTTAATGCCGCATGTGTCGATCCGGCACGCCCCTGCCGGGGGCAGCCATGCGCCTGTGTTCATGGACAATTAGCCGCCAACCTCTATTTTTTGCCGGCCCTGCCGGGCAAGGCTTTCTCGACGCGTTTTGTGCATGCGAAGCGGTGCCCGCTTCGCTGGAAAACGCTTACGGAACTGGGGTTTTCACGGACATGGTCGACATTCTGGCCGCACCGCAGCAAGCGAAGGCCGACAGCGCGCTGCGCACGCTGACCGGGATTTCGGTCGCCCATTGGGTCAGCCATTTCCATATCTTCGTGCTG